>NZ_JBEZGA010000023.1:0-89458 GCF_040649715.1 Micromonospora sp. NPDC048887
CACGCCACCGGTGAAAGCCAGACCAGCGATACCCAGGACGCTCTTACGCAGGATCGTGTTCATGAGGGGGCTCCATTCGGGGGTCGACGCACCCGAGGGACGGGATGCGGGGGCACCGTCAGGCGCTCAAAGTCTCAAGGGGGTTCGGCTACTCACGGGGCGGGGCCTCTCGCGGCGCCGGAAGGATGTCCAACGACCGGCGGCCCGGGATGATTCCCGAGGACGTCTCACGCACCCGGGATAGCAGGTGCGGGCCTCACGCCGCCAGAACCGTACTCAACGCGTGGCGGCCCGGCGAGATTCCCCGGGACCCGCCCCGCCTGGGGCGAGCCGCGCTCGGTCGTTCACCCGGTTACAACGCCACCGGCCCGCCGACGATTCCACCCCCAGAGTGCCGCCCACCACCCCCGAACCAGACACCCACCCCAAACCCCCAAGTCCCGCCCCCAGCACCGCGCCCTGCCACCCGTGATCAAGGACTTTGCGGCAGCCTTCTGCGCCAACGACGACACAAACCCCTTGATCACCCCCGAGAGGCACTCCCGGGTCACCCGGCACCCGGTGCCCGGCGATCATGAGGTTGGCGGCGACAAAACGGACACCGAGCGCCGTCAACTTCATGATCGACGCCCTCGGGCGGGGCAGATCGTGGGCGGGAGGCGGGCACTGCGGGACAAACCGGCGATCTTGCAGTTTGAGCCCATCGGATGCCCCATTCGCGCGCTATGCGGGGTACCGAAGTGCAAGATCGCGGCGTTCAGGGGGTGGTAGCGGTCAGCGCGTACGAGGATCCGCTGCGGTCTGGGGCGAGTTCATCGATCTTGGAGTTGTGGTACCTCGCGAACCTGCACCAAAAGGGCAATTCGGGGAGCCACAACTCCAAGATCGGCGTGGGTCGGCGCGCGAGCCACGGCGGCGGAGGGGTCAGGGCTCGAACTTGTAGCCGAGGCCGCGGACCGTGACGATGTAGCGCGGGGCGGACGGCTCCGGCTCGATCTTGGAGCGCAGCCGCTTCACGTGCACGTCCAGCGTCTTGGTGTCGCCCACGTAGTCGGCGCCCCAGACCCGGTCGATCAGCTGCCCCCGGGTGAGCACCCGTCCGGCGTTGCGCAGCAGCAGCTCCAACAGCTCGAACTCCTTGAGCGGGAGCTGCACCCCGGCGCCGCCGACCGTCACCACGTGCCGTTCGATGTCCATCCGCACCGGCCCGGCGGCGAGCGTCGGCGCACCCGTCTCGTTCGACTCGGCGCTCTGCCGGCGCAGCACCGCCCGGATGCGGGCGACCAGTTCACGCGGCGAGTACGGCTTCGTCACGTAGTCGTCGGCGCCGATCTCCAGGCCGACCACCTTGTCGATCTCGCTGTCCCGCGCGGTGACCATGATGATCGGCACGTGCGAGCGCTGGCGGAGCTGCCGGCAGACCTCGGTGCCGGACATCTCCGGCAGCATCAGGTCGAGCAGCACGATGTCGGCGCCGGTCCGGTCGAACTCGGTGAGGGCGGCGGGGCCCGTCGCGGCGACGGAGACCTCGAACCCCTCCTTGCGGAGCATGTAGGACAGGGCGTCGGAGAACGACTCCTCGTCCTCGACCACCAGTACGCGGCTCAACGGGTGTTTCCTTTCCTGTGGTCAGACCTGCCGGAGCTCGGCCGGGCCGGCCTCGATCCCAGCGGAGGCGAGTGTCGTCTCCAGGTCGTCCGGGGGGCGTGCGGGCAGCCGGAGAGTGAACGTCGATCCCCCACCAAGGGTGCTCGACACGTCCACCCGGCCGCCATGGTTGCTGGCGATGTGCTTGACGATGGCCAGGCCCAGGCCGGTGCCGCCGGTGGACCGGGAGCGGGCCTGGTCGGCCCGGTAGAAGCGCTCGAAGATCCGGTCGACCTCGTTCGGGGCGATGCCGATGCCCTGGTCGGCCACGGCGATCTCGACGTGCTCCTCGGTGCCGGTGACGGTCACCCGGACCGTGGTGTCCTCGCCGGAGTAGTTGATCGCGTTCTCCACCAGGTTCGCCACCGCCGTGGCCAGTTGGCTGTCGCTGCCGTACACGGTCAGGCCCCGCTGCCCGCCGACGGCGATCTCCACCCGGCGGGCGGTGGCCGCGGTGCGGGTCCGGTCGACGACCTCGGCGAGCACCCAGTCCACCGAGACCGGCTCGGGGGCGGGTTGCGGCTCGGCGCCCTGGAGACGGGTCAGTTCCAGCAGCTCCTGCACGAGGCGGCCGAGCCGGGTCGACTCGTGCTGGATCCGCTCGGCGAACCGCCGCGCGGCGACCAGGTCCTCGGACAGGTCGGGTGCGCCGTCGGCGGCCGGCTCGGTGGCGTCGACGAGCGCCTCGGCGAGCAGTTGCAGCGCGCCGATCGGCGTCTTCAGCTCGTGGCTGACGTTCGCGACGAAGTCCCGGCGTACCCGGGCGAGACGGTGCGACTCGGTGACGTCCACCGCCTCGACGGAGATGTAGCCGGAGCCCAGTCCCATCGCCCGCAGGTGCACGCCGAGCGGGTTGTCCCCACCGCCGTCGCGGCCCCGGGGGAGGTCCAGCTCGATCTCGCGCCGCACGCCCGTGCGGCGGACCTGCCCGGCGAGGGTACGGATCAACGGGTGCGCCGCGATCGACCCGGGCGTCGCCCCGGTACGGAGCAGACCCATCGCCCGGGCGGCCGGGTTCACCAGCACCGGCACGTCGTCCAGGTCGAGCACCACCACGCCGGCGCGCAGCGAGTCGATCGTCTTGCGGCCGAGCCCGGGCAGGCCCCCCTGCTGGTCGTCCGGAATGTTCGTCCTCCCTGCGTCACGACGGAGGATCCCGCCGCCCTGCGACGCCCTGCGGCGCCGCCACTCGTCAACGGGTCCGGACAGCAGCGCCCCGGCGACCAGCCCGGTCACCAGCGCTCCGGCCACCACGACGGCCACCGCCCATTCCACCCGGCGATCGTAGGGTCATTGTTAACCCGGAGATCGGTCACAGGGGGACGAATCACTCTCGCTTTCGGCAAAGTTCACCTGCGGGCCCAGCGTCGTTCACCCGCGTTCACCCTGGTGCCGACCGTTCGGCCTAGCGTGGGTCGCGCACCTGCTCCTGCCGTACCCCTCCAGGTGGCGGCAACCGACCCCAGGAAGTGACGATGCGCGACGAGTTCCGGGCCGACCTGCAGATTGTCAGCCAGTTGCTGGTGGACATGGCCGAGGCGGTACGCGCGGCCATGCGCCAGGCCACGAAGGCGCTGCTCACCGCCGACCGGACGGCCGCCGAGACGGTGATCGCGCGGGACGCCGAGATCGACGAGCTGTACCGGCACGTGGAGGAGCGGGTCTGTGACCTGCTGGCCCGGCAGGCGCCGGTCGCCTCCGACCTGCGCGCGATGATCACCGCGTTGCACGTGGCCGCCGACCTCGAACGGATGGGCGACCTGGCCGACCACGTGGCGAAGACGGCACTGCGCCGGCACCCGTCCCCGGCGGTGCCGGCGGAGCTGCGGCCGGTCTTCACCGACATGGCCGGGATCGCCGACCGGATGGCCGAGAAGATCGGCTCGGTGCTGGCCAAGCCGGACGCCGCCGTGGCCGCCGAGCTGGACCGTGACGACGACGCGATGGACGACCTGCACAAGAGCCTGTTCGGCGTGCTGCTCGGCGACGACTGGCCGTACGGGGTGGAGACGGCGATCGACGCGACGTTGCTGGGGCGCTTCTACGAGCGCTTCGCCGACCACGCGGTGAACGCGGGCGAGCACGTGGTCTACCTGATCACCGGTTCCACCTCCGCCTGACCGCGTGCAAGGAAGGGCCCCTTGTTAACGCGTCGGGTTAACAAGGGGCCCTTCCTCTACCTCAGGCGTTAATAGGGGCCCTTCCTTACACCTCAGCGGCCCTGGTTGGCCACCGCGGCGGCGGCGTCCTTCGCCGCGTCCGGGTCCAGGTAGGTCCCGCCGAGCACCTGCGGACGCAGATCGGCGTCCAGGTCGTAGCGCAGCGGGATGCCGGTGGGGATGTTCAGCTTGGCGATCGCCTCGTCGGAGATCTGGTCGAGGTGCTTGACCAGGGCGCGCAGCGAGTTGCCGTGCGCGGCCACCAGCACGGTCCGGCCGGCCAGGATGTCCGGCACGATCGAGTCGTACCAGTAGGGCAGCATCCGGTCGACGACGTCCTTCAGGCACTCGGTGCGCGGCATCAGCTCGGTCGGCAGCAGCGCGTACCGGGGGTCGCCGACCTGCGACCACTCGTCGGCGTCGTCGATCGGCGGCGGCGGCGTGTCGTACGAGCGGCGCCAGAGCATGAACTGCTCCTCGCCGTACTCGTCGAGGGTCTGCTTCTTGTCCTTGCCCTGCAGGGCGCCGTAGTGGCGCTCGTTGAGCCGCCACGACCGGCGCACCGCGATCCAGTGCCGGTCGGCGGCGTTCAGCGCCAGCTCGGCGGTGCGGATGGCCCGGCGCATCAGGCTCGTGTGCACCACGTCCGGCAGCAGGTCGTGCTCGCGCAGCAGTTCGCCGCCGCGCCGCGCCTCGGTCTCCCCCTTTGTGGTCAGGTCGACGTCGACCCAGCCGGTGAAGAGGTTCTTGGCGTTCCAGTCGCTCTCGCCGTGCCGCAGCAGGACCAGCGTCCCGACGGTGGGCCCCTCGCTCGCAGTCATGCCGATCATCCTGCCGTACGGCGCGGGCGGACACGCGGCGACCTGTGGTGACGACCACCACGTGGAAATCCTGATGACCACGGCTCCGGCCCGGCACTAGGTTGTAAGGCGTCTTACAGGGGTCGGTCATTACCAATCGGGGGCGTCGGGATGCGGACGGTACGGGGCTGGTTCCAGGACACGGCGGGTGGCCTGCCACGGACGTTCTGGTACCTCTGGGCCGGCACGCTGATCAACCGCCTCGGCTCCTTCGTGCTGATCTTCCTGGCCATCTACCTCACCCAGGAACGCGGCTTCTCCGCCGCACAGGCCGGTCTGGTGATCGGCCTCTGGGGTGCCGGCGGCGCAGTCGGCACCACTATCGGCGGCACCCTGACCGACCGCTGGGGACGGCGGCCCACGCTGCTCGTCGCGCACGTCGGCGCGGCCGGGATGATGGTCGCGCTGGGCCTCGCCCGTCCGCTGTGGGCGGTCGCCGTGGGCGCGCTGCTCCTCGGCGCGTTCGCCGAGGCGGCCCGCCCGGCCTTCGGCGCGATGATGATCGACGTGGTGCCGGACAAGGACCGGCTGCGTGCCTTCTCGCTCAACTACTGGGCGATCAACCTCGGCTTCGCCTGCGCCGCGGTGCTCGCCGGCTTCGCCGCGCAGAGCAGCTACCTGCTGTTGTTCCTGGTCAACGCGACCACCACGCTGGTCACCGCGCTGATCATCTTCGCCAGGGTCGGCGAGACACGCGGCCCGGTGACCGCGCTCCCGGCCAAGGGGATGCCGGCGCCGGCCGGCGCGCTGCGCACCATCCTTGCCGACCGGGTGTTCCTCGGCTTCGTCGCGCTCAACCTGCTCGCCGCGTTGGTGTTCCTCCAGCACATCTCGATGCTGCCGATCGCCATGGGCGACTCCGGGCTCAGCCCGGCCACCTACGGCTCGGTGATCGCACTGAACGGCGTGCTCATCGTGTTCGGCCAGTTGTTCGTACCCCGGCTCATCAAGGGCCGCAGCCGCTCGCACGTGCTGGCGCTCGCGGCGCTGGTGATGGGCGCCGGGTTCGGGCTCACCGCGTTCGCCGACACGGTCTGGCTCTACGGCCTCACCGTGCTGATCTGGACCGTCGGCGAGATGCTCAACTCGCCGTCGAACGCCACCCTGATCGCGGAGCTGTCGCCGGCCGCGCTGCGCGGCCGCTACCAGGGCGCCTTCTCGCTGTCCTGGCAGCTCGCCGGCGCCGCCGCGCCGATCCTCGGCGGCCTGGTGCGCGAGCACGCCGGCAACAGCGCGCTCTGGCTCGGCTGCGCGGGCATCGGTGTCGTGGCGGCGGTCGCCCACCTGGTCTCCGGCCCGGCCCGGGAGCGCCGCGCGGTCGCCCTGCGCGCCGCAGGCACGCCGGTCGCGCCGGTCACCGTCACCGCCGCCCCGGCGCCCGAGGCGGGCGAGGCCGCTGCCACCGCACCCGCCGAACCGGTCCGGGCCGGTTCCTGAGTGCGCCCGCGCGCGCCCTGCCCGAGGCGGATCGATACGGTACGGGGAGGAATCGTAAGGAAACCTTTCTGGAGGACGTGTGCGCGGCCTGGGGCGCTGGTGGGACGACACGGCCGGCGGACTGCCGGCCACGTTCTGGTACCTCTGGTCCGGCCTGCTGATCAACCGGGCGGGCGCGTTCGCGCTGCTGTTCCTGTCGCTCTACCTGACCGCCGCGCGAGGCGTCCCGCCGTCGCTGGCCGGGCTGGTGGTCGGCGCGTACGGCATCGGCGGCGCGGCCGGCACGCTGCTCGGCGGCGTCCTGGCCGACCGCTGGGGACGGCGGGCCACGCTCCTCGCCGCCCACCTGGCCGCCGCCGGGCTGATGGCGGCGCTGGCGTTCAGCACGCACCTGGCGGCGATCGCCGTACTCGCCACGCTGGTCGGGGTGGCGCACTCGATGCCCAGCCCGGCGTTCGTGGCCGCCATCGTGGACGTGGTGCCGGAGGCCCGCCGCTCCCGCGCGTTCAACCTCCAGTTCTGGGCGTTCAACCTGGGCATGGCGGTCGCCTCGCTGCTGGCCGGCATCCTCGCCGAGGCGAGCTTCACGGCGCTGTTCCTGGTCGACGCCGGTGCCACGCTGGCGGCGGCGGTGGTGATCGCGCTGAAGGTGCCGGAGACGCTCACCCGGCGGCCGGCGCTCACCCCACGGGCGGTGGTCGGACGCCGTCCCGGGCTACGCACCGCGCTCACCGACCGCACGTTCCTGGTGTTCGTCGGGCTGACGTTCCTGCTCGCCGTGCTGACCATGCAGACCTCGACGATCATGCCGCTGGCGATGCGCGCGGACGGCCTGCGCCCGTCGGCGTACGGGCTGGTGGTGGCACTCGGCGGGGCGCTGATCGTGGCCGGGCAACTGTTCGTGCCGCGGCTCATCGAGCCGTACCGGAAGTCGAGCGTGCTGGCCGCCTCCACCGGGCTGATGGCGCTCGGGTTCGGTGCGCTGACGATGGCCGACGGGCTGCCGCTCTACCTCGGCGCGGCGGTGGTCTGGACGGTCGGGCAGATGCTCGCCGCGCCGCCGAACGCACAGATCAACGCGGACCTCGCGCCGCCGGAACTGCGCGCCCGCTACCAGTCGGTTTTCTACCTGACGTTCCCGGCCGCGTCGTTCGTGGCGCCCGCGCTCGGCGGGATCAGCCTGGAACACCTCGGCGAGCGGCACTGGCTGGTGGTGGGCGCGCTCGGTCTGCTGGCCGCCGCCGGGCACCTGCTCGCCGGGCCGCGCCGGGAACGGCGGGTGGCCGCGCTGCGGGCGGCGGCTGCGGAGCCGGTCGGTGCCACCGGCTGAAGGGGCTCGGGACAACGGCAGAGCGCCCACCCCGACCCCCGTCGAGATGGGCGCTCTGACCGTACGCCCGGCGGCGGCGGGCGACACTCACCCCCGTAAGCGTCGCCCGCTCGCGCCGCCGGTTCCACGGGTGGCACCGTCCCCCAACGGTGTGCTCCACCCGATCTTCGCGTCTCGCCTGCGCGGACCTGATCGATCCACCGCTCCCCCGAACGGAAACAAGCGTGACGCGGTGCAATAAAGTTAGTTCGCCCGGATTCCGGATTCAACCCAGATCGCTGTCTTGCCCGTCACAGCGCCCTGTCGGAAACCCGGCTGTCCCTGTTGTCGTCCCTGGAGTGGCACCACGGCGTTCCCGTCCGCCATTCCCGTAAACCTCAGCCGTCCTCGCGATTCGGGTTCTCGGTCCGGAAGAAGTTGCTCTGCCGGCCGTCCCGCATCTGCTCCTGATAGATCAGGTTCAGCCGCCGGAGATCGAACGTGCGGAACCAGTCGTCCCAGGTGATCTCCCGGATCCGGCTGCTCTCCCGGTAGCCGGGGATGTTGAACGTGAGCACCCCGGGCCGGTTGCCGCGCTCGGTGCCGGCGATGGTGGCGGGCTTCGCGCCCCGCGCCCGCGCCCAGCGCTGGATCACCTCGTGGTTACGGGTGACCAGGCTCCGGCCCGGACGCTCCGGCCGGTCCGCGAGCGACGTGATGAGCTGCGACGATCCGATCGACCGGCTGGATGCCGGGCCACGGGTCGGCGCGCTCTGCGCCCGAGCGGACGACGCCTTCCGAGCCGGCGCCGCCTTCGCCCGCGACGGAGCGGCCTTCGCCCGTGACGGGGCCGCCTTCGCCCGTGACGGGGCCGCCTTCGCCCGTGACGGGGCCGCCTTCGCCCTCGACGGGGCCGCCTTCGCCCGAGCCGACGTCGCCGTTGCCCGCGACGAGGTCGCCTTCGCGCGGGCGGGTGCCGCCTTGCGCGTACCCGCCGCCTTGGCCCTGGCGCCGGTGGCCCGCGCGGCCGGCGCGGACTTGGCCGGCGACGTCGCCCGGCGGGCTGTGGTCTTCTTCGCGGCGGTGCTCTTGCGGGTGGCCGACGGCCGGCCGGCCGGGCCGGAGCTGCGCCGGGCGGCGCCGCCCTCCCCACGCATGGTGCGCGCCAGGGTCTTCACCAGTTCCGGCTTCCGCAGCGCGGAGATCCCGGAGACACCGCGCCGCCGAAGCTGGCTGCGGAGGTCGTCGACCTTCATCCGTGAGATCGCCGACTCCGACACCCTCGGGGTGTTCGGCGTCTGGTTGCCGGTTTGCCGCTTGGTCCGGGTCGCAGTCGTGCCGCGACCTGAGCTGTTGCGCTGAGCCATGGGACACGCTCCTCGACAGTCCGTCCTCGGCCCGCGGTGGGTCCCAGTGCTCCGCACCGCGCGGGGCGGCATACCCGTCAGGAGGGCTCCGAACCTCCGGCGGACGAACCGGCGGTCGCGGAGGGCTCGAAGAGGTGCGCGAACGCGGCCAGGTTCGCCGTCGACTCGCCGCGCTTGACCCGCCATTCCCACTCCCGGCGGATGGCGGTGCCGAAGCCGATCTCCAGCATGCTGTCGAACGACTCGTCGGCGTACGTCAGCACGGAACCGAGCAGCCGGTCCAGCTCGTCGGCGTCGACCCCGGCCAGGTTGACCCGCCCGGTCAGGTAGACGTCGCCGACCGAGTCGATGGAGAACGAGACGCCGTACATGCGGGCGTTGCGCTGGAGCAGCCAGGCCCACAGCTCCTCGCGGCGCTCGTCGGGCTGGCGCATCACGAACGCCTCGACCCGCAGCGCGTGCTCACCCACGATCAGGTTGCAGATCGTCTTGAGCTTGTGCGTGCCGGGCAGCGTCACCGCGTACGACGCCTCGCCCGTGGACTCCCACTCCAGCTCGCGCTCCGCGCAGACGGACTCGATCAGCGCGGCGACCTCACTCCTGCGGCTCATCGCACCCACTCTACGACCGGCGGACCGGGGCCGCCCGGTGGCCGGTGACGGTCACCAGGAGCACAGCAGGGCCGGGTCGCCGCACCGCCGCGCCAGCCGGGCCCGGTGCTCGGTGATCGCCTCCCCGTAGACCGCGAGCAGGCCGGCGGCGGTGCGCTGCCAGGAGAAGTCCCGGGCGTGCCGCTCGGCGCCCCGGCCCAGCGCGGCACGGCGTGCCCGGTCGGGCAGCAGGCGGGCGAGCGCCCGGGCCCAGTCGACCGGGTCGTGCCCGTCGATGAGCACGCCGCTGACGCCGTCGCGTACCGCGGTGACCAGGCCGCCCACGGCGGCGGCAAGCACCGGCGTGCCGCACGCCTGGGCCTCCAGCGCGACCAGCCCGAACGACTCGTTGTGCGACGGCACCGCGACCAGGTCGGCGGCGCGGTAGAGGGCGGGCAGGTCACCGCCGGTCTGCGGCGGGAGGAAACGCACCCGGTCGGCGACGCCGAGCGCGTGCGCCAGTTCGATCAGGGCGGTGGGCCGGTCCAGGCCGCTGCCGCTCGGCCCGCCGCAGATCACCACGGTCAGCTCGTCGGCCAGCGCCGGGTCCCGTTCGCGCAGCGCGGCGGCGGCGCGGACCAGCACGTCCGGCGCCTTGAGCGGCTGGATCCGGCCGACGAACGCGACCACGTACCCGTCGGCCGGCAGGCCGAGCCGGCGGCGCGCGGCCCGGGTCGCGGCGTCCCGGTCGCCGGGTGCCGGGCGGAACCGATCCAGGTCGACGCCGGGCTCCACGACCGCCACCCGGTCCGGGGCGGCCGCGTACCTGTCGAGCAGGTCGCGGGCCTCCACCCGGGTGTTGGCGACCAGCCGGTCCGCCTCGGTGACCACCTGCTCCTCGCCGATCACCCGGGCCTTCGGCTCGGGACGGTCGCCGGCGGCGAGGCGGGCGTTCTTGACCTTGGCCAGGGTGTGCGCGGTGTGCACAAGCGGTACGCCCCAGCGCTCCTTGGCCAGCCAGCCGACCTGCCCGGAGAGCCAGTAGTGCGAGTGGATCAGGTCGTAGTGGCCCGGCGGGCGGGCGGCCTCGGCGCGCAGCACCCCGGCGGTGAAGGCGCAGAGCTGACCCGGCAGCTCCTCCTTGGTCAGCCCCTCCAGCGGGCCGGCGGTGACGTGCCGGACGGACACCCCGGGCGCCACCTCGACCACCGGGGGCAGGTCACCGGCGGTGGCCCGGGTGAAGATCTCCACCTCGACGTCGGCCTCGGCCAGCCGCCGGGCCACCTCCAGGATGTAGACGTTCATGCCGCCCGCGTCACCGGTGCCGGGCTGGTGCAGCGGCGACGTGTGCACCGACAGGGTGGCGATACGGCGGGGCCGCGGCCACGGAAGGGCACCTCGCTGACGACCGACACCGGTGTGCAAATCCGCCACGTCCGCTCCCTCTGTCACGGTTGATGCCGTCCCGCACGACCGGCGCTTCTCGGTCAACCCGTGTGCCGGATGTCATCTTCCCCATCGGGGTACGGAAATGCTTTCCGCCGGGTCCCGGGCGTGACGGACCTCATCCCGCCGCCCGGCGCGGCGACGGGAGACAATGACCGGATGACTTCCATCGCCATCGTCACCGGGGCGTCCAGCGGCATCGGCGCGGCCACCGCCCGCCGGCTCGCCGCCGAGGGCTTCCACGTGCTGGCCGCCGCCCGGCGTACCGACCGGCTGGCCGCGCTGGTCACCGAGATCGAGGCGGCTGGCGGCGCGGCGACGGCGGTGGCCTGCGACGTGACCTCGGACGAGTCGGTGGCCGCCCTGGCCGCCGCCGCCGAGGCCGCCCCCGGGCCGGTCACGCTGCTGGTGAACAACGCCGGCGGCGCGCGCGGCCTGGACCCGGTCGAGTCCGCCGACGTGGGCGACTGGCAATGGATGTACGACGTGAACGTGCTCGGCACGCTCCGCGTCACCAAGGCGCTGCTCCCGGCGCTGGAGCGCTCCGGCGCCGGCACTGTCGTGATCGTCAGCTCCACCGCCGGGCACGTGGTCTACGAGGGCGGCGGCGGCTACACGGCCGCCAAGCACGCGCAGACCGCGATCGCCGGAACGCTCCGGCTGGAGCTGTGCGGCCGCCCGGTCCGGGTGGTCGAGATCGACCCCGGCATGGTGAAGACCGAGGAGTTCGGCCTGGTCCGCTTCGGCGGCGACGCCGACCGGGCCGAGGCGGTCTACGCCGGAGTCGCCGAACCGCTCGTGGCCGACGACGTGGCCGACTGCGTCGCCTGGTGCGCGACCCGCCCGCACCACGTCAACATCGACCGGCTCGTGGTCCGCCCGCTGGCCCAGGCCGCGCAGCACAAGGTGCACCGGATCTCCTGATGGAGCGTCCGCTCGGCGTGGCCACCCGGGGCACCACCAACCCCAACCGGCTCCGGCGGGTGGACAACTGGATCGTCGAGACCTGCGGCGACGCGCTGCGCGCCGCCGCCGACCCGCTCGTGGTGGACCTGGGCTACGGCGCCACCCCGGTCACCCCCGTCGAACTGCGGGCCCGTCTCGCCGCCGGGGTCCGCGCCGACGTGCGGGTGGTCGGCCTGGAGATCGATCCGGTACGCGTCACCGCCGCCTCGGCCGCCGCCGACCCACCCGGGCTGACGTTCGCCCGGGGCGGCTTCGAGCTGGCCGGGCTGCGTCCCGCGCTGGTCCGGGCGTTAAACGTCCTACGCCAGTACGACGAGAGCGAGGTGGCCGACGCCTGGCGTACCGTCACCGGGCGGCTCGCGCCGGGCGGGCTGCTGGTCGAGGGCACCTGCGACGAGCTGGGGCGGCTCGGCTCCTGGGTGCTGCTGGACGCCACCGGCCCGCGCACGCTCACCCTGTCGGCGAAGCTGACCACGCTGGAGAGCCCGGCCACGCTCGCCGAGCGGCTGCCGAAGGCGCTGATCCACCGCAACGTGCCGGGGGAACGCGTCCACGACCTCATCGAGGCGCTGGAACACGCCTGGCGTTCGGCCGCCGGGTACGCCCCGTTCGGCCCTCGCCAGCGCTGGCTGCGTACGGTCGAGGTGGTGAAGGAGGCGGGCTGGCCGATCCAGGACACCCCCCGCACCTGGCGCCACGGCTACCTGACCCTCCCCTGGCCCGCCGTCTCCCCCCGCTGAACCGCCCGCACCAAGGGCCGGAAGTGCAACATCGCGGGGGTGAGGCGGGCGGGGTGGGGTCAGATGGTGCAGTTGATGAGGACTGGCTCGGGGTGTAGGGGGACGCCGAAGCGGGACTGCACGCCGTCGCGGATCTCGCGGGCCAGCGCCACCAGCGCGGCCGTACTGGCGGTGCCGGAGCGGTTGGTGAGCGCGAGCGTGTGCTTGCTGGAGATGGCGACGCCCTCCGGGCCCGCGTACCCCTTGCCGAACCCGGCCTTGTCGATCAGCCACGCCGCGCTGAGCTTCACCGTGCCGTCGGCGCCCGGCCAGTGCGGCGGCTCCCCCAGGTCGGCGGCGCGCTCCCGCACCTGCGCGAACGCCTCGACCGGCAGCACCGGGTTGGTGAAGAACGAGCCCACCGACCAGGTGTCCGGGTCGGCCGGGTCGAGCACCATGCCCTTGCCGGCGCGCAGCTCGCGCACGGTGGCCCGGGCGTCGGCGAGCGGCACCCGGTCGCCCACCTCGACGCCGAGCGCCCGGGCCAGTTCGGCGTAGCGGACCGGACCGGACAGCGGCGACCTGGTGAGCTGGAAGTCGACCGCTAGCACCACCCAGCGGTCGCTGTACTTGAAGATGCTGCCCCGGTAGGCGAACCCGCAGTCGGCCGCCGCGATCCGCACCACCCGGCGTTCCGTCCGGTCGTACGCCTCGACGGCGACGATCGTCTCGGCGACCTCCTGGCCGTACGCGCCGACGTTCTGGATCGGGGTCGCGCCGGCCGACCCGGGGATGCCGGAGAGGCACTCCAGTCCGGACCAGCCGCGCTCGACGGTGGCGGCGACGAGGTCGTCCCACGGCTCGCCGGCCTGCACACGTACCGTGACGGTGTCGCCGTCCTCGGCGACGACCTGGAACCCCCGGGAGCGGACGAGCACGACGGTGCCGGGGAAGCCCTGATCGCCGATCACGACGTTGCTGCCGCCCGCCAGCACCAGCACCGCCTGCTCACGGGCTTCCGCTTCCTGCACCTTTAGTACGATCTGGGAGGCATCCCCGGCGACCTCCAGCCGCCCGGCGGGGCCGCCGAGCCGGAGCGTGGTGTAGCGCGCCAGGGTGGCCGGATCGGTCGGGTCACCGGCAGTCGCCGGTTCGGCGTAGACGTCTGACACGCCTTTCACCCTAGGCTGAGGGGTAGCCGGAGCACCCACTGGTGGCCCGGTCACCCCCGGGAGGATGGCGATGAGCAGACTGCACCACACGAAGGACTTCTGGATCGGCGCGCTGCGCACGGAGGGCCCCGCCTTCGCCGTGGCGGTGACAGAGGCGCCGCCCGAGACACCCGTGCTGTCCTGTCCCGGCTGGACGGTCACCGACCTCGCTCATCACCTGACCCGCGCGTACATCTGGGTGGGCACCGTCCTGACCGCCGGCGGGACGGCCCGGCCGGAGCGGCACGACCCGGAGCCGCCCGCGGGTCTGACCGCGGCGCAGTGGTACACGCGGGAGTACGAGCGGATCAGCGCGCTGCTGGAGGCGACGGATCCGGAGGCGCCGGCCTGGAACTTCGCGCCCCAGCCGAAGAAGGCCGCCTTCTGGCCGCGCCGGGTCGCGCACGAGACCGCCGTCCACCGCTGGGACGCCCAGCTCGCGATCGGTGCGGGTGACCCGATCGAGGCGAAGCTCGCGGCCGACGGGGTGAGCGAGGTGCTGGACACCTGGCTGCCGGCGGGACGGCGGGTACGGCCCGGGCAGTGGCACGGCGTGGTGCATCTGAACGCGACCGACGCCGCGCAGGAGTGGTATCTGCGGTTGCGGGGCGAGGGGGTCGCGCTGCTGGACACCGCGACGATCCTCGACCACGACGACCACCGGGCGCGGGCGCAGGTGTCCGGCACGGCGAGCGATCTGCTGCTGGCGTTGATGGGCCGGATCAGCTTCGACGCGCTGGACGTGGCGGGCGACTCGGCCCTGCTGGGGGGCCTGCGGGTCGGCTGACGACGGGCACCGGACGGAGAGGGACGGCGGCCGTCCCTCTCCGTTTCTTTTCGGACAGCTCTGAGAGCGCTCTCTTGACAAGGTCCGGGACCCTCCACCACGCTGTCGTGAGAGCGCTCTCTTAGTTCCGGAACCGCCTTCCACCACCCGTTTCGACGACCCGAGAGGTCAGGACAGATGCTCACCTTCACGCGCCGCCGCCTGGCGGCGGTGGCCCTGGTCGCCGCCACCGCGTTGCTCGGCACCACCGCCTGCGGCGGCGGTGACGACGACGCCGCAGCCGACGGGCCGATAACGCTCACCGTCGACGTCTTCGGCCAGTTCGGTTACGCCGATCTCTACCAGGAGTACATGGCCAGCCACCCCGGCGTGAAGATCGTCGAGCGGGGCACCGGCGGAAACCTCGACGAGTACTCCCCGAAGCTCACCCAGTGGCTCGCCGCGGGCAAGGGCGCCGGTGACGTGGTCGCCATCGAGGAGGGCCTGCTCGTCGAGTACAAGGCCAACCCGCAGAACTTCGTCAACCTCCTCGACCACGGCGCGGCCGACCTGAAGGGGAACTTCCTCGACTGGAAGTGGAACCAGGGGCTCACCGCCGACGGCAAGCAGCTCATCGGCCTCGGCACCGACGTCGGCGGCATGGCGATGTGCTACCGCACGGACCTGTTCGCCAAGGCCGGCCTGCCCACCGACCGGGAGGCGGTGTCCAAGCTCTGGCCCACCTGGCAGGACTACATCAAGGTCGGCGAGCAGTTCACCGCGAAGAAGACCGGCGCGTCGTTCCTGGACGCCGCGACGAACACGTTCAACACGATCCTGCTCCAGACCGCCGGCAACAGCAGCGGCTACAGCTACTACGACACCGGCAACAACCTGGTCGTGGGCAGCAACCCGGCGGTGAAGCAGGCGTACGACACCACGATGGACATCATCGACTCCGGGCTGTCCGGCAAGTACGGCTCCTGGTCCGAGGAGTGGGTGTCGGCGTTCAAGCAGTCGAAGTTCGCCACCATCGCCTGCCCGGCCTGGATGACCGGCGTGATCGAGGGCAACGCGGGCGCCGCCGCCAAGGGCAAGTGGGACATCGCCCAGATCCCCGGCAACGGCGGCAACTGGGGCGGCTCGTTCCTCGCCGTGCCGAAGCAGAGCAAGCACCAGGCCGAGGCGATCGAGCTGGCCAAGTTCCTGACCAGCACCAAGGGCCAGATCGGCGCGTTCAAGGCGAAGGGTCCCCTGCCCTCTTCGCCGCAGGCGCTGGAGGACCCGGCGATCCTCGACTCGAAGAACGCCTACTTCTCCGAGGCGCCCGTCGGCAAGATCTTCGCCACCGGCGCCAAGAGCCTGAAGCCGGTCTACATGGGACCGAAGAACCAGGCCGTACGCACCGAGGTGGAGAACGCCGTCCGCTCGGTGGAGCTGGGTAAGCGCTCCCCGGAGCAGGGCTGGACCGACGCGGTCGCCAACGCCGAGAAGGCCGCCGCCAAGTAACCCGAGCAGCGCGTGCGGGCGGCCACCCGGCCACGGGGGCCGCCCGCACGGCGGAAAGGAGTCCCGGGTCATGGCCGTCCAGCTCGACGCCCGCCCGCCGGTCGCACCGGCACCCCGTCCCACCCGTCCCGGCCTGGGCAACCGGCTCAGCCGGCTCGACACCAAATACTCGCCGTACCTGTTCATCGCCCCGTTCTTCCTGCTGTTCGGCGTCTTCGGGGCGTACCCGCTGGCGTACACGTTCTGGGTCTCGCTGCACGACTGGGACCTGCTCGGCGCGGAGCACCCGTTCATCGGCTTCGACAACTACACGCAGTTGCTCGCCGACACGGACTTCTGGCACTCGGTGGTGAACACGCTGGGCATCTTCGTGATCTCCACGGTTCCCCAGCTGCTCGCCGCACTCTGGCTGGCCAACCTGCTCAACCGGCAGTTGCGCGCCCGTACCACCTGGCGGATGGCGGTGCTGATCCCGAACGTCACCTCGACCGCCGCCGTGGCGATCGTGTTCGCGGTGCTGTTCGGCCGCGAGTTCGGCATGATCAACTGGCTGCTCGACCACATCGGGATCAACGCGATCGACTGGAAGGCGAACCGGTTCGCCGCCTGGGTCGCCATCTCCACCATGGTCGACTGGCGCTGGACCGGCTACAACGCGCTGATCTTCCTGGCCGCCATGCAGGCCATCCCCCGCGACCTGTACGAGTCGGCGGCGATCGACGGCGCCGGCCGGGCACGCCAGTTCTGGGCCATCACCGTGCCGCTACTCAAGCCGACGATCATCTTCGCGGTCATCATCTCCACCATCGGCGGCCTCCAGCTCTTCACCGAGCCGCGGATGTTCAACTCCGGCACCAACGCGATCCGCGGCGGGCCGCTGCGGGAGTCGCAGACGGTGACCATGTACATGTTCGAGAACGCCTTCGCGCCGCACTACAACTTCGGCTACGGCTCGGCCGTCGCCTGGCTGCTGTTCGCGTTGATCGCCGTGGTCGCCGCCATAAACGTCCTGCTCCTGCGCCGGCTCGGCGGCGGCTCCCGCAAGGAGGTCTCCCGATGACCCGCCTCTGGTCGGCAAGCCGGCTCACCTACCTGGCGCTGACGCTCTCGGCCGTCCTGTCGATCTTCCCGATCTACTGGATGTTCGTCGTCGCCAGCCGCACCAGCGACACGATGGGCCAGGTGCCGCCGCCGCTCACCCCCGGCGGCAACCTCGGCGCCAACATCGCCCGGCTGTTCGACAACACCGACGCGTACTTCCTGACCGGCCTGATCAACTCGGCGATCGTAGCCGTCACCGTGACGGTCTCGGTGGTGTTCTTCTCCACCCTGGCCGGGTTCGCCTTCGCCAAGCTGCGCTTCCGTGGCCGCAACGCGCTGCTGCTGGTCATCGTCGCCACCATGATGGTCCCAACCCAGCTCGGCGTCATCCCGCTCTACCTGCTGATGACCAAGCTGAACTGGAACGACCGGCTGCCCGCCGTGATCGTGCCGGCACTGGTCACCGGATTCGGCGTGTTCATGATGCGCCAGTACGCCGGCCAGGCGGTCAGCACCGAACTGATCGAGGCGGCCCGGATGGACGGCTGCAACACCGCGCGGATCTACTGGAACGTGGTGCTGCCCGCGCTGCGCCCGGCCGCCGCCGTCCTCGGCCTGCTCACGTTCATGACCACCTGGAACGACTTCCTGTGGCCGTACGCGGTCCTGAACGACCCGGAGAACCCGACTGTGCAGCTGTCGCTGCGGGCCCTCTCCGACGGGTACTACCAGGACATGTCGCAGGTGTTCACCGGCACGGCCATCGCCACGCTGCCGCTGCTGCTGGTATTCGTCGTTTTCGGCCGCCAGATCATCGGCGGGATCATGGAAGGTGCGGTCAAGGCGTGAGTGAGATGCGATTCCCCGAAGGGTTCGTCTGGGGCGGGGCCACCGCCGCGTACCAGATCGAGGGCGCCGCCCGCGACGACGGTCGCGGCCCGTCGATCTGGGACACCTTCAGCCGTACGCCCGGCGCGGTGTTCGCCGGACACACCGGCGACGTGGCCTGCGACCACTACCACCGGTACGCCGAGGACGTCGCGCTGATGGCCGAGCTGGGGCTGCGGGCGTACCGGTTCTCGGTGTCCTGGCCCCGGGTGCGGCCGGACGGCACCGGCCCGGTCGAGCCGCGCGGACTCGACTTCTACGACCGGCTGACCGACGCGCTGCTGGACGCCGGCATCGACCCGATCGTCACGCTCTACCACTGGGACCTGCCGCAGGCGCTGGAGGACCGGGGCGGCTGGACCGTCCGGGAGACCGCCGAGCACTTCGCCGAGTACGCGCTCACCGTGCACGGCCGCCTCGGCGACCGGGTCCGCACCTGGACCACGCTCAACGAACCGTGGTGCTCGGCCTACCTCGGGTACGGCAACGGGGTGCACGCCCCGGGCCGCCGCGACGCCGGTGACGCGTTCCGGGCCGTACACCATCTGCTGCTCGGCCACGGCCTGGCGGCGCGGGCGCTGCGCGCGGCCGGCGCGCAGACGCTCGGGGTCACGCTCAACCTGGCCGACGTGCAGCCGGCGGACGCCGGTAGCGCCGCGGACGCCGAAGCGGTCCGGCTCGTCGACGGCCTGCACAACCGGATCTTCCTGGACCCGCTCACCGGCGGCGGCTACCCGGAGGACGTGCTGGCCCACGTCAGCCGGATCGTCGCGCCCGACTTCGTCCGGGACGGGGACGAGAAGCTGATCGCCGCGCCGCTGGACCTGCTCGGCCTGAACTACTACGCGCCCACCTACGTGGCCGGGCGGCCGGGTGGCGCCGGGAGCGACGCCTACCCGGGCACCGCCGGGCTGGTCGAGTTCCTGCCGCCCGAGGAGCCGCTCACCGACATGGGCTGGTCGATCGAGCCGGCCGGGCTGACCCGGCTGCTGGAGCGGGTGGCGGCCGACCACCCCGGGCTCCCGCTGATGATCACCGAGAACGGCGGGGCGTTCCCGGACACCGACAGCGACACCGACGGCGCGGTGGCCGACGCCGACCGGGTCGCCTACCTCGACGGGCACCTGCGCGCGGCGCACGAAGCCATCGCCCGCGGCGTGGACCTGCGCGGTTATCTCGTATGGTCGGTGCTGGACAACTTCGAATGGGCCGAGGGTTACCGGAAGCGGTTCGGGATCGTCCACGTCGACTACCTGACCCAGCGGCGCACACCCAAGCGCAGTGCCCGCTGGTACCAGGAGGTGATCGCCCGGAACGGGCTGTGACGAGGTGGTGGTAACGGGGATGACGACGGCACAGCGACCGACCCTGGAGGCGGTGGCCCGGCTGGCCGGCGTGTCCCGGGCCACCGTCTCCCGGGTGGTGAACGGCTCGACCACAGTCGCGGAGCCGATCCGGCAGGCGGTACGCCGGGCGGTCGAGGAACTCGGGTACGTCCCGAACCTCGCCGCCCGCAGCCTGGTCACCCAGCGGACCGACTCGGTCGCGCTGGTGATGCCCGAGGCGGCCACCCGGGTCTTCTCCGACGACCAGGTGTTCCCGGGCATCATCCGGGGCGCCGCGCAGGAGCTGGAGGCGGCGGACAAGCAGCTCGTGCTGATGCTCGCCGGTTCGCCGGCCGGGCACGAACGGGTCGAGCGGTACACCACCGGCCGGCACGTCGACGGGGTGCTGTTCGCCTCGCTGCACGGCGAGGACCCGCTGCCCGGCCGGCTGGCCCGCCTCGGCATCCCGGTCGTGTGCAGCGGACGGCCGCTCGACGGCGCCGACGTGCCGTACGTGGACGTCGACCACACCGGCGGCGTCAGCACGGCGGTCCAGCACCTGATCACCAGCGGGCGGCGGCGGATCGCCACCATCGCCGGGCCGCAGGACATGGTCGCCGGGATCGAGCGGCTGATCGGCTACCGCGACGCGATCACCGGGGCCGGGCTGCCGGAGCTGGTCGCGTACGGCGACTTCACCCGGGAGTCCGGCACCGCCGCGATGCGCGAACTGCTCGCCGCCGACCCGGAGCTGGACGCCGTGTTCGCCGCCTCCGACCTGATGGCGCACGCCGCCCTGCGGACGCTGCGGGAGGCGGGACGGCGGGTGCCCGAGGACGTGGCGGTGATCGGGTTCGACGACATCGAGACGGCCGCGTACACCGAGCCGCCGCTGACCACAGTGCGGCAGCCGATAGTGGAGCTGGGCCGGTCGATGACCCGGCAACTGCTGCGCATCGCCGCGGGCGAGACGGTCGAGCAGGCGCTGGTGCTGCCCACGGAGCTGGTGCTGCGCGAGTCGGCTTAAGGAAGGGCCCCCTCTTAACGCCTCAGGTAGAGGAGGGGGCCCCTCTTAACAGCCTGCGGGGCAGCCCGCCGCGCGTTAACCGGTCGCGGGGCTGGCGGGCGCGGGGCTAGGGTCCGCCGGATGAGTGGAGCCGAGATCCGTCCCGCCCGCCCCGACGACGCGCCCGCAGTGGTGGCGTTGCGCGCGCTCGTCTACCCGTACCTGGTGCGCGGCGTCGAGTCGACCCGTCGCATGATCGCCGACCCGCCGGCCGGCGAGGACTGGTCGGCCTGGGTCGCCGAGGCGGGCGGGCAGGTGATCGGCTGGGTGTCGGCGTACCGCAACACGCAGACCTCGACGCCCGGCGTGGGCGAGATGGCCCTGCTGCACGTCCACCCGCGGCACCGCCGCCGGGGCACCGGCACCGCGCTGTTCGAGACCGCGTTCGACCACCTGCTGACGCTCGGGACGACACGCGTGCTCACCCATGCGCGTACCGACTCGCTGCCGTTCGCGCGGCGGCACGGCTTCGAGCCCAGCCGGGAGCTGCGCTACTCGGCGCTGGACCTCACCACCGCCCCGCCGATGCCGCAGCCGCCGCCGGGCGTACGGCTGGTGTCCGCCGCCGCGCTCGACCCGCGCCAGGTGCACCGGGTCGACGCCGAGGCGGCCCGGGACGAGCCGGGAGACGTGCCCACGGACTCGCTCGGCTTCGACCTGTGGCTCCACGAGTGCTGGGACAACCCGGGTCTGGACCGGGAGGCCAGCACGCTTGCCGAGGTGGACGGCGAACTCGTCGCGCTGAGCCTGGTCAAGCGGGACGGCGACCGGATGTGGTCGGACTTCACCGGCACGCTGCCCGCGTACCGGGGGCGAGGGCTGGCCCGGCTGGCCAAGCAGGCCGCGCTGCACACCGCCGCGACGCGCGGGGTACGCACCGCGTACACCTCGAACGACGGGGCGAACGCGCCGATGCTGGCAGTGAACGAGCGGCTCGGCTACCGGCCGGTGGACAGCCAGTGGTCGTGCCGGCGCACGCTCAGCTGAGCCTGGCGGCAACCCGCACCGCCGTGGCGTACGTGTCGCCGCCGAACAGCACCAGCCGGGCCTCGGTGACGTGCTCCGGGTTGGCCGCGTGCAGCACGGTGAGCGCCTGCGCCACCGCGTCGTCGACCGGCCACCCGTAGACGCCCGCACTGATCAGCGGGAACGCGATCCGGGTCGCGCCCAGCCCGTCGGCGACCCGCAGGCTGTTGGCGTAGCAGTCGCGCAGCAACGCCGACCGGTCCTCGTGCGGCGAGAAGACCGGGCCGACCGTGTGCACCACCCAGCGGGCGGGCAGGTTGCCGGCGGTGGTGGCGACGGCCTGGCCGGTGGGCAGCCCGCGCCCGTAGCGGGACGCGCGCAGCGCCCGGCACTCCTCCAGGATGGTCGGGCCGCCGCGCCGGTGGATCGCGCCGTCCACTCCCCCGCCGCCGAGCAGCGACGAGTTGGCGGCGTTGACTATCGCGTCGACCTGCTGCGCGGTGATGTCGCCCTCGATCAGGACGGTGTCCATCTCAGCTCTCCTCGATGGGCTGGCCCAGCGACCGGCGGGCCAGCAGCGCGGCCCCGGCGACGGCGGCCGGCATGACCAGCACCGCGCCGAGCGGGATCAGGAAGCACAGGAAGACCGCCACCCCGAAGCCGAGCGCCGTCGGCCGGTCGGCCCGCAGCCGCACCCGCCGGTCCGGCAGCCGCATCCCCCGCCGGTAGAACGGCGCGCCGACCAGCTCCAGCGCCAGGAACCAGCCACCCACCAGGGCACCGACCACCGGGACCATCGTCTGCCCCACCACCGGGATGAAACCGGCCGCGAAAAGGGGTACGCCGATCAGCGCGGACAGCGCCACCAGGCGCAGCGAGTCGGCGAGGCTGCGTCGCAGCGAGGACCAGAACGGCACGTCCACCGCACCGGGGGTGCCGCCGAGCCGGTCCTCGACCCGCTCGGAGATCGCCTCGTAGAACGGGTCACCGATGACCAGCGTGACGGCGGTGAACGTGAGCACCCCGACCAGCCCGGCGACCCCGACCACCGCCAGCCCGGCGGCCACCCGCAGCAGCCCGCGCCAGGGCGACGACCAGTCGTCGGCGAACGGGGTGAGCCAGCCCGCCAGGTCGTCCACGAAGTAGAGCAGCGTGGCGAACAGGGCCACGTAGAGCGCGCCGGTGATCAGCGCCGGGATCACGCCGAGCAGCATCAGCTTCGGGCTGCGGACGTACATGCCGAAGCCGCGCAGCAGCAGCCCGGCGCCGCCGAGGAAGCGGGTGGCCGCGCCGGTGACGGGCGCGACGGTACGGGAGGCGTTCACGACGGCACAGCCTAATCCGCCGGTGCACCACAATGGGCCTGTGCGTGCGTCGCGGCTGATCTCGCTGGTGTTGTTGCTCCAGTCCCGGGAGACGATGACGGCCGCCGAGCTGGCCCGCGAGCTGGAGGTGTCGGAGCGCACCGTCTACCGGGACGTGCTGGCGCTCTCCGCCGCCGGTGTGCCGGTGTACGCGGACCGGGGGCGGGCCGGCGGCTACCGGCTGCTGGGCGGCTACCGGACCCGGCTGACCGGGTTGAGCCGGGACGAGGCCGAGGCGCTGTTCCTGGCCGGGCTGCCCGGTCCCGCAGGGGACATGGGACTTGCCGACTCGGTCGCCGCCGCCGAGCTGAAGGTGCTGGCCGCGCTGCCGCCGAGCCTGCGGGACGCGCCCGCGCGTACCGGGCAGCGGTTCCACCTGGACGTGCCCGGCTGGTTCCGGGAGACCGCGCCGCCGCCGGCCCTGACCGAGCTGGCCCGGGCGGTCTGGCGGGACCGGTTGGTGGAGCTGCGCTACCGGCGCGGGGACCGGGAGGTGACCCGCACGCTGGCGCCGTACGGGCTGGTGCTGAAGAACGGGGTCTGGTATCTGGTCGGCCGGGTCGGGGACGGCTGGCGGACGTACCGGGTGGACCGGGTGGTCTCGGTCGAGGTGAGCGCCGACGGGTTCGAGCGGGACGAGGACTTCGACCTCGGGGCGTACTGGCGGGAGCAGGCGGGCGCGTTCCTGCGTGAGCTGCTGCGGGAGCGGGTGACGGTGCGGCTGGGCCCGGCCGGGTTGCGGGCGTTGCGGCACCTGGTGGACGCGCCGTTCGTCCACACCGAGGCGGTGGAGGCGGCCGGGCCGCCGGACGAGCAGGGCCGGCTGGTGCTGCGGCTGCCTGTCGAGTCGGTGGACGTCGCGTACGGCCAGTTGCTGGCGCTCGGCCCGGAGGTGGAGGTGCTGGCGCCGCCGCAGCTGCGGGCGCGCTTCGCCGAGGCGACCCGCCGCGCGGCGGCGCTCTACACCGATCCGCCGTCCGACGGTCAGCGGTAGCCGGTGGCGTCGGCCGGCTTACCGGCCTTGATACCTGACAGCGGAAGTCCGGTTTGCCGGACGATCCGGATGGGCGATCATCACCGGTATGCACCTGCTGTTGTCCGGGATCGTCGGCTCGGTCGCGTACGGGCTGGCCGGTCCCGGCTCGGACACCGACCGGATCGGCGTGTTCGCCGCGCCCACAGTCGCGTTCCACGGCCTGCGCCCGCCCCGCGAGTCGGTGGTCACCACCGACCCGGACGTCACGCTGCACGAGGCCCGCAAGTACGCGCTGCTGGCGCTGAGCGGCAACCCGACCGCCACCGAGCTGATGTGGCTGCCCGGCGACTGCTACGAGACCCGTACCGGGTTCGGCGACGAGCTGATCGCCATCCGGTCGGCGTTCCTCAGCGCGCCGCGCGTCCGTGACGCCTACCTCGGGTACGCCTCGCAGCAGTTCCGCAAGCTCGCCACCCGCTCGGCGGACGACGGCGGGCGACGGCGCTCGGCCAAGCACGCCCGGCACCTGGCCCGGCTGCTGCACCAGGGCCGGGTGCTGTACGCGACGGGCGTGCTGGAGATCCGCCTCGCCGACCCGGGCTGGTTCCGCGCGTTCGGCGAGCGGGTCGCCGGTGGCGCGCTGGACGAGGCGCAGGCCCTGGTGGCGGCCGCCGAGGCGGAGTTCGACCGGATCCGGTCGCCGCTGCCGGAGCGCCCGGACGAGCAGACGGTGGAACGCTGGCTGCTCGCCGTCCGGGCGGCGTACCTGCCGCGCTGAGCCGTCAGTCCGCCAGGCGTACGCGTACCCGGCGGTTGGCCCGGCCCTTGCTCTCCACCTTGACCACCTGGACCTTGCCGATCTGGGCGGTGGACGCGACGTGCGTGCCACCGTCGGCCTGCACGTCCAGCCCGACGATGTCGACGATCCGCACCTCCTGCTCCTCCGGCGGGATCAGGTTCGACTGGGTACGGATGATGTCCGGCAGGGCGAGCGCCTCGGCGCGCGGCAGCACCCGCACGGCCACCGACCGGTCGGCGGCCACCTCGGCGTTCACCAGTTCCTCGATGCGAGCCTTGAAGTCCGGCGGCACCTCGGGCAGGTTGAAGTCCATCCGCGCCTCGCCCGGTTCCATGTTGCCGCCGGTGACCAGCGCGCCGAAGTCGCGGAACACCACGCCGCAGAGCACGTGCAGCCCGGAGTGGGTGCGCATCAGCATGGTCCGGCGGTCGTCCTCCACCGCGCCGACCACCTCGGCGCCCACCGGCGGCACCGGGTCGCCCTCGGCCGGGATCAGCCACAGGTCGTCGCCCTTGCGGGTGCCGACGATCCGGGTCTGTACGCCCTGCCAGAGCAGCACCCCGTGGTCCGGCGGCTGCCCGCCGCCACCGGGGTAGAACGCGGACCGGTCCAGCACGATGCCCTGCTCGGGATCGGCCGCCAGCACCCGGCAGGTCCACTCGCGCAGGGTCGGGTCGGCGAGGTCGAGCCGGTGCGTACGGCCGTGGTGTGTGACGCCCATGGTCCGCGACGTTACCCGTTCAGGAACTCCGAGACGCGCCCCCGCAGGTCGGCGCGTTCGGTCCAGAGCACGCCGGGACGGTCGTACACGTGCAGTGTGGCGTTCGGGAGCGCGGCGGCGAGCCGTTCGGCGACGGCGACCGGGTGCAGGTCGTCCTCGGCGGCGGCGATGACGAGGGCCGGCGCGGTGACCGAGGCGAGCGACCCGGCGTCGTCGAGCGGCGCCTGGGCGGGCAGGTCGGCCAGCCCTGGTGCGAGCCCGTCGCGCAGCAACTGGTCGAGCCGCTGCCGCAGGTACGCCCAGCCGGCCGGGGTGTTGCGCACCGACGGCGGCAGCTCCAGCGACACCGCGTCGGCCAGCGCCGAGGCGTCGCCCTCGGCCACCGCGTCGAGCAGGCCGGTGAGCCGGGCACGGGCCACCTCGCCGCGTGGCGTGTCCAGTGCGGCGGGGAGGAAGAAGACGAGCCGCTCGAAGCGCTCCGGGCTCTCCGCGAGCAGCCGGCAGAGCGCGCCCGCACCGAGGCTGGCGCCGAACGCCCGGGTCGCGCCGCTCAGGTCGGCGATCGCGCGCAGGTCACGGGCGAGGTCGAGATAGCTCCACGGCCCGGGCGGGGAGTCGGATCGGCCGTGCCCGCGGAACTGGAAGAAGACGCGCCGCCCGGCGACGCCGCTGCCGAACGGGCGGGTGGTGGCGATGCCGCTGCCGAGCCCGTGGGCGAACACGGTTACCGGGTCACCGGTGCCGGTGACCAGCCGTTCCAGGCTCACCCCGTGCGGCGTGGCGACCAGTTCCGTCTCCGGCTCGGGCAGCGCGGGCCGCCCGGTCCGGGGCGCGCCGGGACCGGGCCCCCAGGTGCGGGGGCCGCCGTCCGGCGGCGGAGGCCAGCGGAAACCTCTCACCAGGACCCTCGGCCGTCGTGCAGGTCCCGCAGGCCGGGCCGCACGTCGAGCAGGTAGATGAGACCGGCCGCGATGCCGATCAGTCCGAACAGGCTGATCGGGCCGAAGCCGAGCAGGGTGAGCGCCAGGCAGACCGCCAGGATGGCGACCCAGCCGCCCTTGGGCAGCGTGCCGATCGCGGCGAATCCGTCGCCGCGCTGGGTGACCGCGTGCACCAGCGCCACCCCCTGAACGACGAGGGCGAAGACGAGCAGGATCAGCTGGATCACGCTTTGGACTGCGAACGCGAAGATCGGCGCGGCGGTGGCCATGGGTGCAAGCTTAAGCCGAGACCCCGGAAACGTCCGACAGGACGTTGTCCGGGGTCCCGGTGGAGCATCGGATCACTCGGCGGCCGGGCGGGTCCGCTTCGTGGTCTTCGGCAGCTTCGCCGCCGGAGTGGCCGGCTTGGTCGCCTTCGTGGCGGTCGTCTTGGTGACTGCCTTGGTGGCGGTCGCCTTGGTGGCTCGGGTCCGCTTCACCGCGGCCGGCTTGGCGGCCACCGCCTCGGCCACCTCGGCCGGGCTGGGCACCTCGGCCGGCGCGGTGGCGGCCGGCTTCGGGGCGGCCTCGGCCTTCGGGGCCACGTCGACGCCGGTGGCCTCGGTGGCCTCGATGTCGGCGTTCACGGTGTCGGCGGCCTCCAGCACCCCGGCGCCGACGACACGCTCACCCCGGGCGACAAGCTCGGCGTACGCGGCCAGGGCGCGCTCCTGCGCGGCGTGCGCACCGGCCACCACGACGGCGGCGTTGCGGGTGGCGGCCTCGCGGAGCTTCTCGATGTTGGCGGCCTCGCGCAGCTTCTCCAGGTTGGCCGCCTCGCGGAGCTGGTCGAGGTCGGTGGCGACGGCCCGCTCGCGCAGCCCGGTGGCGGTCTGGTTTGCCGTCTTCAGCGTCTCGGTGGCCTTCTGGCGCAGCTCGAAGCCGGTGACGACGGCCTTGCCACCGAGGTCGGCCACGACCCGGGTGCCGAGGCCGCTGACCACGGTGGGCAGCTTGCGCAGCTGCTCCAGGGCCAGCTCACCGGCGCCGGCGGCGGCGTAGAGGGGTGCGGGGATGCGGTTGGTCTTCGGCTGGGTGGTCATGACTGCTCCTCTTCGGCCGCACCGGCGGCCTTCCGGGCCGCCCGGCGGGCGGTCGTGTGCTCAGGGGCGGCGGTGGTCGGGGCCGGCGCGGCACCCGCTTCGGTGACGGCCACCGATTCGAGGACCGCCTCGGTCGGGGTGCCCTCCGGCGTGACCGGACCGGTGGCGGCCGCCGCGACGGTCGCCGGGGCCTCCGGCGCACCGGCCACCTCGGTCGCCGTTGTCCCCGTCGTGGCGGCCTTCTCGGCCGTGGCGGCCGTCTCCGCCGCCGTGGCCGCCTCGGTCGCCTCGGCCAGGCGGGCGTTCTCGCGCCGGAACGTCTCGTAGATCTGGGTGAGCGACTGCTTCTGGGCCATGGTCAGCTCGGGGTCGACGGCGATCGCCGCGAGCACGCCCTGGCCCTCCTTGTCGTCGAGCAGCCCGGCGCGCAGGTACATCGCCGGGGTGGAGACACGAAGCGCGCTGGCGAGCTGCTGGAGCACCTCGGCACTCGGCTTGCGCAGCCCGCGCTCGATCTGGCTCAGGTAGGGATTGCTGACACCCGCCTGCTCGGCGAGCTGGCGCAGTGAGATCTTCGCGTTGCGCCGCAGGTCGCGAATGAACCCGCCGACATCGGGAAGGTCCTTGCTGGTGGCCATGACTCAACGCTAGCCCGGTCCGCTAACTGCTGCAAGCAAAACGCTAGCCAGAGTTAGCAGGGTCACCGAAGGTGGGTTGCGGAGCCGATGTCCGGTCCGTACCGTTCCCGTCCGTGACCAAGATCGATATCAACGGCGCCCAGCTCGCGTACGACGAGAGCGGCGCCGGCACCACCGTGGTGCTGCTGCACGCCGGCATCGCCGACCGGCGGATGTGGCGCGAGCAGGTCCCGGCGCTCGCCCAGCGGCACCGGGTGCTCGCCCTGGACCTGCGCGGCTACGGCGAGTCGGAGCTGCCGCCCGCGCCGTTCGCCCACCACGACGACGTGATCGGACTGCTCGACGCCCTCGGCATCGAGCGGGCCGCGCTCGTCGGCTGCTCGTTCGGCGGCCGGGTCGCCGTGGACACCGCGCTCGCCCACCCGGAGCGGGTCTCGGCGCTGGCGCTGTTCGGCGCCGCTATCTCTGGCAACGAGTGGTCGGAGGAGACCGAGCAGCTCTGGGAGGAACTGGTCGGCGACGTGGACCCGGAGGACTTCGCCGCCACCGCCGCCGGGGAGGTGCGCTTCTGGGTGGTCGGCCCGACCCGCCGCCCGGAGGACGTCGACCCGGAGCTGATCCGGTTCGCCGAGGAGATGGACCGCCGGGCGCTCGCCGCCGAGCAGGCGCTGAGCGCGATCGAGGTGGGCGAGCTGGACCCGCCGGCCATCGACCGGCTGGGCGAGCTGCGCGTACCGGTGCTCGTCGCCGCCGGCGCCGACGACCTGGCCGACATCCGCCGCCTGGCCGACCGCATCGCCGACGAGGCCCCGAACGGCGTACGCCTCCCCGACGTCCCCGACGCGGCCCACCTGCTCCCCGTCGAGCGCCCCACCGAGACGAACGCCGCCCTCCTGCCCTTCCTCCCCTGACCCACTCTTTCGCCGATCTTGCACTTACGGCCCTCCGCGCGCCCGGAATACCCGGTTTGCCGGGGCAGCAAGTGCAAGATCAGCGAGGGGTGGGGTGAGGGTCACCAGAGGGGGCGGATGGCCCCTACCGGGAGGCCGCCGCCCAGCAGGGGGGGCTCGGCGTACTCGGTGAGGATGGGGGCGCGTACGTTCAGGCGGGCCAGGGCGGACACCAGGACAGGTGTGCGGGCTCTCGCGGCGCCGTCGTCGATCTTCAGGGCGACAGCGCCGACCTCCGGGATCGCCGCCGCGATCACACCCTCCGCGCCGATCTTGGCGAGCAGACCGGGTACGCCGCGCATCAGCCGCGTGTCCTCCGCCTGGGTGCCGCCGACCAGCTCCGGGTACGCCCGCATCGCGTCCGCCACCGTCCGCTCCTCGGTGCCCGGCTCGGCGCCGACCAGCCGCAGGAACGCCCGCGCCAGCCCGGTCAGCGAGACGGCGAGCACCGGTGCGCCGCAGCCGTCCACCCCGACCGCAGCCGCCCGCTCGCCGGTGAACTCCTCGATGGTGGCGGTCAGGTGCTGCTGGAGCGGATGCTCCGGCCGCCAGTAGCCGTCCAGCGGCCACCCGGCGGCCAGGCAGGTGCGCAGCATGCCCGCGTGCTTGCCGGAGCAGTTCATCAGCACCCGGGCCGGGCCGCCGCCGGCCCGCAGCACCGCCTCCCGGGCGGCCTCGCCGAACGGCAGGTCCGGCGGGTTGTGCAACGCGTCCCCGCTCAGGCCGGCGTCGCGCAGCAGCGCTGTCACCCGCTCGACGTGGAACTCCTCGCCGGCGTGACTGGCCGCGACGAGCGCGACGTCGGCCGGGTCGGTCAGCGGCAACCCCGCCCGGAGCATGCCGATCGCCTGCATCGGCTTGTTCGACGAGCGGGGGAAGATCGGCGAGGTGACGTCACCGGCCCCGGCGACCGGCTCACCGGCGGCGTCGAGCACCACCACTGAACCCCGGTGGACGCCCTCCACGAACCCGGACCGGACCACCTCGGCGAGCGGTACGCCGCCCTCGTACGTTTTTCCCACGTTATGGACGGTACCGAGGGGACGGGCCCGGTCGGCGGCGGGGTGACCTGCGACGTCGACCGAGGCGGTACGGGGCCGCAGCGGGGTGCGCCGCTTACCTGGCGGTAGCCGGGAGGCCGAGCAGCGTACGGGCCTCGGCGGTGGTCAGCGGCGGGCGCTGGGCGAGCTGGGCGAAGCCCACCGCCCGCGCGACGAGCTGCATGTTGGACTCCACCGGGCGCCCCTTGGCGTACGTGACCGTGTCTTCCATGCCGACGCGCAGGTGACCACCGGTCGACAGCGAGGCCAGCATCACCGGGATGGTGCTACGCCCGATGCCGGTGGCCGAGAACGTGGTGCCCTCGGGCAGGTCACGCAGCATCTGCTGGGCTGCCACCAGGGTCGCTGTGGTGCCCGGCATGCCGCCCGGCACGCCCATCACGAAGTCGACGTGCACGTGCCCGCCGTGCGGCAGGCCGTACTTGCCGAGCAGCCGCTGCAACGCGGTGAGGTGGCCCAGGTCGAAGATCTCGTACTCGGGGACGACGCCCCGCTCCTGCATCCGGGTGTGCAGGTCGACGATGAACTCCCACCGGTTGAGGAACACGTCGTCGCCGAAGTTGACAGTGCCCATGGTGCAGGAGGCCATGTCCGGCCCGGCGTCGAGCACCGCCAGCCGGGCGGCCTCCGGGTCGGTCACCGCACCGCCGGAGGAGAGCTGCACGATCAGGTCGGTGCTCTCCCGCAGCGCCGCCACCGTGTCGCGCAGCCGCCCCTGGTCGAGCGTGGGCCGCGCGTCGTCGTCGCGGATGTGGACGTGGATCACGGCGGCGCCGAGCGCCTCGCACTCCTTGGCGGTCAGCAGCAGCTCGTCGAGCGTCACCGGCAGCGCCGGCACCTCCGCCTTCGCCGACTCCGCGCCGGTGGGGGCAACCGTGATCAACGTCCCTGTCGTCATGCCCCGGATCCTAGACCGGTGCCCGACGCCGGGTCGACCGGAGGATTTCCGGTGCGAGCGGCGTTAAGAAGGGACCCTTCCTTTACCGGAGGCGTTAATAGGGGGCCCTTCCTTACACGTCAATGGCGGCGGCGCTCTCACCCACCAGCAGGCGGGCGTCGTCGGGCGTGTTGCGCTTCAACACGGCGAGCGCCACCTGGCCCAGCTCGAAGTGCTGCACGGCGGTGCCCACGAAGCCGACGGTCCGGCCGTCGAGCGTCACCGGCGTACCGGCCACCGGCGGCTGGTCGGTCGCCACGCCGTCCAGGTGCAGCAGGACGAGCCGGCGGGGCGGTTTGCCCAGGTTGTGCACCCGGGCCACCGTCTCCTGACCCCGGTAGCAGCCCTTGTCGAGGTGCACGGCCGGGGCGATCAGGTCCACCTCGGCCGGGATCGTCCGGTGGTCGGTGTCCACGCCGGCCCGGGCCCGCCTGGCGGCCACCCGCATCGCCTCGTACGCCCACAGCCCCGCCACCGGCACCCCGGCGCCGCGCAGCTCGGCGACCACCTCGTCCATGGCGGGCCGGGGCACCAGCAGGTCGACGCCGAGCGCCACCCGCCGGGCCCAGCCGTCGACGGGGAGCGGCTTCACGTCGTACACCACTGAGGGCCGCGCGGGCAGCTCACCGGAACGGAACTTCGGACCCGGCACCGCGACCACGTCGGGTGCGGCCAGCCCGGTGACGCCGAGCGTGTCCAGCGCGCCGGACGCCTCCGGCCCGACCAGCGACAGCAGCGCGTGCTCGGCGGTGGCGTCGCGCGGGTCGACCCGGCTGAAGAACCGCATCTTCTCCAGGAATGACAGGAGGCCCTCGGTCATCCCCGGCTCGGTGTCCAGCCAGGTGGTCTCGCCGTCGTCGGCGACCATCGCGTGCTGCTCGACGTGCCCGTGCGGGGAGAGCACCAGCAGTTCGGTGCCCTGCCACGGCGCCAGCGCGGCCAGGTGCTGGCTGGTGAGCGTGTGCAGCCAGCCGATCCGCTCCTCGCCCGGCACGGCGACCACGCCCCGGTGCGAGCGGTCGACCAGCCCCACGCCGGTGGCCAGGAGCCGCTGCTCGCGCATCGGGTCGCCGTAGTGCGCGGCCACCGGGCCGACCCCGGCGGCGCGGTGGGCCGGCTCGGGCTGGTCCCGGGTCTTGTCGTCGATGGCGTCGGTGGTCACCGCGCCGGCGATGTCGATCATGTGTGTTCCCCGTCCTGTGCGCAGCGGCCGCAGACCCCGAAGAGCGCGACGTGCCCGATGTCGACCTGGAACCCGCGCTGGTCGGCCAGCTGGTCGGCGAGCGGGCGGAACATCTCGGGTGAGATCTCGTCGATCGCCCCGCACTCCCGGCACACCAGGTGCACGTGCTGGTGCTCGCCGGCCGCGTGGTAGGTCGGCGAACCGTGCGACAGGTGCGTGTGCGTGACCAGACCGAGCCGCTCCAGCAGCTCCAGGGTGCGGTAGATGGTGGTGATGTTGACGCCGGCCGCCACCTCACGGACCGCCGTGTGCACCTGCTCCGGGGTGGCGTGCCCGAGGTCGAGGACGGCCTGGAGCACCAGCTGCCGCTGCGCCGTCAGCCGCAGCCCGCGCGCGCGGAGCATTTCCGCCAGGGAGGATTCGGACACCCTTCGATCATAGTTCGGCCGCCGCGCCGGTCCGTCCGCCGCCGGGGTACGCCACTACGCTGCGGCCGTGGAGGCGACGCGGGTGGCGGTGCTCGGCCGGGGGCTCGTACCGGCGGGTGAGCCGGTGCTGCGCGGCGACGACCGGGGCGTGCTGCACGGCGACGGCCTGTTCGAGACGCTGCACCTGCGCGACGGGCGGCCCTGGCTGCTGGAGCCGCACCTGGCCCGGCTGCGGGCCGGCGCCGCGGCGATCGACCTGCCGCTGCCCCCGGACGCCGCGCTTGTCGAACTGCTGGACGCGGTGTGCGCCGGCTGGCCCGCGCGGACCGAGGGCGCGCTGCGGCTGGTCTGCACCCGGGGGCCGGAGGGCGGCGGGCCGCCGACGGTGTACGCCACGCTCGGCGAGGTGCCCGCGTCGGCCCGGGCCGCCCGGCGCGACGGGGTGACGGTGGCCACGCTGCCGCTCGGGGTGGCCGCCCGGTCCCGCCCGGAGCTGGGGTGGCTGCCCAGCGGCGTGAAGTCCACCTCGTACGCGCTGAGCACCGCCGCCCGGCGGTGGGCGCGGCGGACCGGCGTGGACGACGTGCTCTGGGTCTCGTCCGACGGCTACGTGCTGGAGGGGCCCACCGCCAACGTGGTGTGGTGCAGCGGAGGCCGTCTCCTCACGGTGCCGGCGGCGCAGACCGGGATCCTGCCCGGCGTGACCGCCCACCACCTGCTGGAACGCGCGGCCGAACTGGGCCTGGCGGCCGGCGAGCACCTGCCCACGGTGCCCGACCTGCACGAGGCCGAGGCGATCTGGCTGACCAGCTCCCTACGCGGCCCGGTCGAGGTGACCAGCCTGGACGGCGATCCCCGCCCCAGGCACCACCTGACCCACCGCGTCCAGGCCCTCCTGCGCTTCACCCCACCCCGTTGACCATGAAGTTGGCGGCGTCGGCTGCCCGATTCGTCGCCGCCAACTTCATGATCGCCGGGATCGACGGCGGGGCGGGGTCAGCCGGCCACCCGGGTGAGACGGGCGGAGAGGTGCGGGCTCAGCGGCTGACCCACGGCGGCCATCTCCTGGGCGTACAGCAGGGCGCCCTCCACGATGCCGAACAGGCGGGCACCGGCGGTGACCTCCTTCGCCGTGGCGGTACGCACGACGGCGTCGGTGGCGAACTCGATCTGGGTGCCCTTGCGCTTGCCGATGTGCAGCTCCATCACGCCGGTCGGCGTGGTCATCAACGCCTCCAGCTCGTCGGTGACCCGCTCACCGTCGAGCACCGGACGCCACCAGCCCACCTCGCGGCCGGCCGGACGGACCGGGCGGCTCTGCTCGTCCAGGAGCCAGGCCCGTGACTCGTAGAACAGGAACGGCCGGCCGTCGTGGCTGATCCGGATCTCCTGCGCGTAGTCGAAGTCCTCGATCGTCGGGAACCCACCCCGGCCCCGGCCGCGCCACACCCCGACGTACGGCAGCAGCCCGTCCAGGCTCGGGTGCAGCTTCGGGCCGACGCGGAGGTCGTGGCTCTCCTCGTACGGGTACGGGTCGACCGGCGGCGCGTTCAACCAGGGCGGCTGAAGCGGATTCTCACTCACAGATTCACCACTTACCTCTAGCTATGCGGACCGCGAGATAGACCAGGCCACCGGCGAGCGCGCCCAGGCCGGCGACCAGCAGGCTGACGAACCCGATCTCGGTAACCATCCCGGCCATCCTATGCTGGCGGCATGGCGCGCACTCTCGTCGTGAAGGCCACCGCCGGCGCGGACTCCCCGGAACGCTGCGCCCAGGCGTTCACAGTCGCCTCAACCGCGGCCGCGGCCGGGGTGGACGTGTCGCTCTGGCTCACCGGTGAGTCCACCTGGTTCGCGCTTCCCGGGCGGGCGGAGACGTTCGAGCTGCCGCACTCCGCGCCGCTCGGCGAGCTGCTGCACGTCGTCCTGGCCACCGGCCGGCTGACCGCCTGCACCCAGTGCGCGGCCCGGCGGGACATCGGACCGGGCGACGTCATCCCCGGCGTACGCATCGCCGGAGCAGCGGTGTTCGTCGAGGAGGCGATGGCAGAGGGCGCGCAGGCGCTCGTCTACTGAGCCACCAACCAGCTTGTCCACTCTGCCCGGTGGGCCGATCCTGACCCGACATGTCCGGATTGCGCCTACCATGCGCATGTGAGTGAGGCGATCAAACGGTTCTTCGCGTCGCTGCCGGCGCGCGCCGCGGTGGTGCTCAACAGCCCGATCGGCGGCACGCTCCAGATCGATCTGGCTGACGGCAACCGCACCGAGCACTGGTACGTGACGCTGAGTCCCGGATCAGCGAAGGTCAGCCGGGAGGAGCAACGGCCGGCCGACGGCGTGCTGACCCTCTCCACCGAGCTGTTCGAGAAGCTGGTCACCGGCCGGGAAGCAGGCATGGCAGCGGTGCTGCGCAACGAGGCCACGTTCAGCGGGCACGTCGTGCTCTTCCTCGCGTTCCGCCGCTTCCTGCCGGCCCGGCCCGACGCACGGGATCCGCGGGACACCGCCCGCGAACACGTCCGGCGGCCGGTGTGAAGGACCGGGTCAGCATCCTCGACGGCAACACGTTCCTGGTCAGCGACGATCGCGGCAACATCGAGCCGTCGTACGACTTCCCCACCGGGCTCTTCTCCTTCGACACCCGGTTCCTCTCCACCTGGTTCCTCACCCTCGACGGGCAACGCCTGCACGCGCTCTCGATCGACGACTCGCTGTCGTACAAGACGCGGTTCTTCCTGGTCCCCGGCGAGCCGACGCACTATCTGGACGCGGACGTCTCGCTGATCCGCGCTCGCGCGATCGGCGGCGGCCTCGACGAGCAACTGACCCTGCTCAACCACTCCGAGCAGGAGAAGGAGTTCCGGCTCCGGCTGGAGATCGGCTCCGACTTCGCCGACCTCTTCGAGATCAAGCACAAGCGGGACAAGAAGGGACGCACCACACCCACCGTGGAGCGCAACGCGCTGCGGCTGACCTACCGCAGGCAGGCGTTCCACCGCGAGACGCTGGTGACGAGCAGCGCGCCGGCCGAGGTCGACGCTGACGGGATGACGTTCCGGATCCGGGTCGGCCCGCACAGCGAGTGGACCACCACGCTGCACATCGAGACGGTCATCTACGGTGCCCGGGGCGAGGACATCCGGGCCGCCCTTCCCCTCGGCCGCCGGCGCACGGCCGACGACATCGACGCGGAACAGAGCGACCTGATCAGCCGCGCGCCCAAGCTGGGCTGCGACTGCGAGCCGCTGGCCGGTGCGTACCGGCGCAGCCTCAACGACCTGGCCGCCCTCCGGTACGAGTCGATCACGCTCGGCGTCCGGCTGCTCGCCGCCGGCCTGCCCTGGTTCATGACGCTGTTCGGCCGGGACAGCATCTTCACCTCGTTACAGGTGCTGCCGTTCCTGCCGGAACTGGTCAAGCCCACGATCGTCATGCTCGCCGGCCTCCAGGGCAGCCGGATCGACGACTTCCGGGACGAGGAGCCCGGCAAGATCCTGCACGAGCTGCGCTACGGCGAGACCGCCGGCTTCGAGGAGCAGCCGCACTCGCCGTACTACGGCGCCGCCGACACCACGGCGCTGTTCGTGATCCTGCTCGACGAGTACGAGCGGTGGACCGGTGACGCCGCGCTGGTGCGCCAGCTGGAACACGAGACGCGGGCGGCGCTGACCTGGCTGGACACGTACGGCGACCTGCTCGGCACCGGCTACGTCTGGTACATGTCCCGCAACCCGGAGACCGGCCTGCCGAACCAGTGCTGGAAGGACTCGCCGGACGCCATCTCCTACGCCGACGGGCGGATGCCCGAATTCCCCCGGGCGACGTGCGAACTTCAGGGGTACGCGTACGACGCGAAGCTGCGCGGTGCCCGCATGGCCCGCACCCACTGGAACGACCCGGCGTACGCCGACCGGCTGGAACGCGAGGCGTCGGCGCTGAAGGAACGGTTCAACAACGACTTCTGGATCCCGGACCGTGAGTACTACGCGCTGGCGCTCGACCCGTGGGGCCGTCGGGTGGACGCGCTCACCTCCAACATCGGCCACCTGCTGTGGAGCGGCATCGTCGACGAATCCCGGGCCCCGGCCGTCGCCGCCCACCTGCTCGGCCCGCGCCTGTTCTCCGGGTGGGGCGTGCGTACGCTCGCCGACGGGCAGGGCCGGTACAACCCGGTCGGCTACCACGTCGGCACGGTGTGGCCGTTCGACAACTCGATCATCGCCTGGGGCCTGTGGCGGTACGGCTTCCGGCAGGATGCCGGACGGATCTGCGACGCCCTGCTCAGCGCGTCGCAGTACTTCGACGGGCGGCTGCCCGAGGTGTTCGCCGGCTACGCGCGCGACCTGACCGAGTACCCGGTGGAGTACCCCACCGCGTGCAGCCCGCAGGCGTGGTCCGCCGGCACGCCCCTGCTGCTGCTACGGGTGATCCTGGGCCTGGAACCGCAGGGCGAGCACCTGATCATCGACCCGGCCGTACCGGCGGGGATGGGCCGGGTGGAACTGCTCGACATCCCGGGACGCTGGGGCCGGGTGGACGCGCTCGGCCGCAGCCGCGAGCCACACGAGGAACCCGCGCCGCCGCCGCTCACGCTGCCCGACCAGTGACGTCAGGCCGGGCAGGACGTGGTCACCGCCACCCGGACCCGCTCGCCGGCCCGCTGCGCCAGCACCGCCGGGTCGCCCGGGCGCGCGTACCTGTCGGCCGAGTCCACGACCGGCGCGGCGCCGCCGCCGAACGCGACGGCCAGCGGCTGATCGGCCGGTGCGGCCGCCTCGGACCGGACCGTGCGGGCGGTCCCGCCGCCCGGGCAGGGCGCGGCCAGCACCTGGACCGGGCCGGTCGCGCCGCCCCACCGGCCCAGCGCCGCGGCCAGCACTGCCGACTCGGCGGCGGCGTCGGCGGACGGGGCCCGGTAACCGGAACCCACCGGGCGGCAGCCCGTGTCGGCGGTGAGCAGTAGCCGGCCCGGTCCACCGGCCCGGCCCTCGACGGTGACGAACTCGCCCGCGTCGGCGCGCAGCAGCGGCTCGCCGTCGAGCGTCGACACCCCGGCCCGCCACGGCGCCGGCAGCCGGTCGGCGATGCCGCGCAGCACCGCGCGCACGTCGTCGCCGCCGATCGCCACCTCGACGCCGCGCTCCAGCGTCGCGCCGTCGTCCATCGGCGTGATCCGGCAGCCGCGTTCCAGCCGGTCCGGCAGGAGCGCCGGTACGCCCGCACCGCCCACCGCGGCGGTCAGCTCGCCGATCGCCCGGTCCACCACCGGGCCGGCCTGCTCCAGCGACCGCTGCTCCTTGACCGTCGGCGGGTCGGTGCGCACCGACCACCAGGTCAGGCCGGCCAGCAGCACTGCCCACGCCACGGTGGCGACCACCGGCCAGCGCGGCCGGCGGCGGGCACCCGGTCCGGGGCCGGGCGGGTTGGGCGGGGCGTAGCCCGTCTCGACGGCAGTCACCCGGCAATGGTGTCACGTACCGGCGAGCTGCCCGGCCGCGCCTCGGCACCCTGGAACGGCTCGTGGCCCGCCACCCGGTCGGGTGGCGGGCCACGATCAGAGCGTGGGTCAGGCGGCGACCGAGACGGTCACCTCGTTGATCCCGCGGGTCGCCGACACGGCGGTGTCGCCGTTGCCGTGGCGGGACAGCGCGCGCAGGGTCCAGGAACCCGGCGCGGCGAAGAACCGGAACTGCCCGGCCGCCGACGTCACCACCTCGGCGGTGAACTCACCCGTCGAGTCGAGCAGACGCACGTACGCGCCCGGCACTACCTCACCGGACTCGGCCAGCACGCGGCCGGTGATGACGGTCTCCTTCTCCAGGTCCAGGCTGGCCGGCAGCGGAGCGGACTGGTCCGGCGCGGCGCAGCCGGCGGCAGCCGTCGAGGCTGCGGAGGCGGCGGTCATCAGGCCTCCCCCGGCTCGTCGCCGAGCGCCACCGGCACGCCGACGAGCGAGCCGTACTCGGTCCAGGAGCCGTCGTAGTTCTTCACGTTGCGGTGCCCGAGCAGCTCCTGGAGCACGAACCAGCTGTGCGAGGAGCGCTCGCCGATCCGGCAGTACGCGATCGTCTCCTTGCCGTCGTCCAGCCCGGCGTCGGCGTAGATCTTGCGCAGCTCGTCGTCGGACTTGAACGTGCCGTCCTCGTTCGCCGCCTTGGACCACGGGACGCTGATCGCGGTCGGGATGTGGCCGGCCCGCTGCGCCTGCTCCTGCGGCAGGTGGGCGGGGGCGAGCAGGCGGCCCGCGAACTCGTCGGGGCTGCGCACGTCGACCAGGTTCTTGGTGCCGATCGCGTCGACCACCTCGTCGCGGAACGCGCGGATCGAGGTGTCCGGCTCCTGCGCGACGTACTGCGTCTTCGGCCGCTCCACCGCGTCGGTGACGAGCGGACGGGCGTCCAGCTCCCACTTCTTGCGGCCGCCGTCGAGCAGCTTCACGTCGCGGTGGCCGTAGAGCTTGAAGTACCAGTACGCGTACGCGGCGAACCAGTTGTTGTTGCCGCCGTACAGGATCACGGTGTCGTCGTTGGCGATGCCCCGGTCGGACAGCAGCGCCTCGAACTGGGTCTTGTTGACGAAGTCCCGGCGGACCTGGTCCTGCAGGTCGGTACGCCAGTCGAGCTTGACGGCGCCGGCGATGTGCCCGGTGTCGTAGGCCAAGGTGTCCTCGTCGACCTCGACGAAGACGACGCCCGGGGCGCCGAGGTTCTTCTCGGCCCACTCGGCCGAGACGAGTGCGGTGTCGCGACTCATCAGATCACTCCCTGGTGAGGATGGTTTGGTGAGCCTGCGCGTGGGGATCGATCTCGGTGATTGTCGCACCACACGCGGACCCTGAGCTAGGAACGGATCACGGGTACGTGCGACGGCGCCGCTGCCGGGCGTTGAGGGGAGGTTCGTGGACCCTTGGGGCCGCCGTTCAGGCGGCCGGAGACAGCCCCGCCGTCAGATGACGGGGCGACACAGGCAGGTGGCCACGCGGCACAGGTCGACCGCGCGCCGTTTGGTGAGGAGGGTCCCCATGGGCAGGGAGATTACCAGCCCACGCCACGGACGCCACCAGGCCGACCAGCATCCGGGACGGCAGGCCCGGTCACCGGACCGGGCGCGGGCGGCTTGTCAGCCGGCGGAGTTGATGGCAGGCCGGCTTGTCAGCCGGCGGAGTTGATGGCAGGCCGGCTTGTCAGCCGGCGGAGTTGATGGCAGGCCGGCTTGTCAGCCGGCGGAGTTGATGGGCACGTTCGCCGCGTCCGCCGTAACCACCAGGCCCTCCGGCTTCGGCTCCACCTTGCGCAGGTTGAGCTGGAACGGCAGCTCCGGCAGCGGCACGTCGATCGAGATGCCCTGCGCGTACCGGGTCAGCGCGGCCCGGGCCAGCGGCAGGTTCGGCAGGCCATCGGCGGTGAGGTCGTTGAACCGCAGCGCCACCTTGTTGCCGGTCACCGTGACGTCGGCGGTGCCGTTGACGGTGAGCTTGATGCCCAGGACGTCGACCGGGGCGGTCACGGCGAGCTTGCCGTTGCGCTCGCCCAGCGTCAGCCCGGGCCGGTCCAGCAGCTTGGCCAGGCTCTCGTAGGTGACGGTGCCCCGCCCGTCCACGCTCTCGGCCACCACGTCGCCCCGGCCGGAGCGCAGCGTGTCCAGCGACGCGGTCACGTTGCGCGCGTCCACGTCCAGCTTCGGCACCTCCACCGCGTCACCCTGCACGTTCCCGCGCACGTCGGTGAGCTGGATCGAGATGCGTTCGTACCGGCCGTCGAGCACCTGGGTGAGGAACGGGAAACCGGCCACCTCGACCTGCGGCGCGGAGGACTGCGCGTCCTGCTTGGCGACCTCCTGCCGGACCTGGTCGGCGATGGCACGCTCGGCCACCCCGGCGGCGACCCGGTCGGCTACGACGAGCAGCCCGGCCAGCACCAGCAGCAGGACGAGGAAGCCGATCAGCACCTTCCGGCCCCGTCGCCGGGGTCGGCCCTCCGCCGGGTACGCCTCTGCCACGCCGCCTCCAGTCCTCGCCGCCGTCACCGCGCCTCGCGGCGCAACCGTACTTACCCGAGGCGAATCCTCCCCAACCGCGTCAGAGGAACAGCACGCACATGGCGTACGCGGCGGGCGCGGCCAGCGCGAACCCGCCCAGCGGCCCCTGCATGTGCCGGGCCACCCACATCGTCGGCGGCTCGCCGGCCATCAGCCGGCCCGCCTCGGCGTACCCCACGGCGAGGTCGGCCAGGACGGCGGTGGCCGCGCTGACCACCCCGACCAGGGCGGCGCTGGTCGGGGTGAAGCCGACCAGGTAGCTGCCGAGCACGGCGCTGGTGAGGGTGCCGATCATGGCGCCGGCGACCACACCGGCCGCGCCGCGCGGCACCTGCGGGGCGAGCCGGGGCCACGGCGCGACCGCGTCGGTGAGCCGGGCGACGAGCAGCGCCACCCCGGCGGCGGTGAGGCAGACGGTGATCGCCTGGGTGCCCTTGGGGATCCGGCTGAGCACGATGAGCGTGGCGAAGGCGACCACGCCCACCACGATGAACAGCGTGCCGCCGAGCGAGTCGGTCACCCGGACCCGGTCCACCCGCCGCACGAGCTGCCCCAGCACGCCGAGCAGGAAGCCGGCGGCCGCGGCGTAGCCGAGCGGGGCGAGGCCGGCGATGTCCGACCGCACGGCGGCGATGTCGGCGATCACGGCCGTGCCGGCGCTGACGAGCGCGACGACGAGCAGCGCGGGCGGTCGCATGGCCATCGTCCAGGCCAGCACGAACAGCAACTGGACGCCGAAGATGATCGCCGCGAACGGCAGCCGGTGCCCCGGGCCCGCGGTCTGCGCGCCGAGCACCAGGCCGACGCCGAGCAGCGCGGCGAAGCCCGCCACGGTGAGCGCCAGGGGCCGGCGGACGGGGACCGGCGGCACCTCCTCCTCGGGCTCCTCGTCGGACTCGTCGTCGGGACGCCGGCCGGGGCCGCCCTTACGCAGCCGGCGCGGGCCCTTGCGCTCCCGCCGGTCACCGTCCTCGTCGGCGGGGCCGGTACGCGGGGCGGGCGGGTAGCCACGGGCGGGGCCGGGCGGCCCGGCGGACGGGTCGCCGGCCCACGGTTCACGACCGGTGTCGCGCGAGGTGGAGGGAAACACGCCCCGATCGTGCCAGACCCGGGCGGCTCGGCGGAGGTCCCGGTTTCGGCGACGTTAAAACCTGCGGCGCGATCAAGGGCAGAAAGGGCAAACGGTAAATCGCGCGAAGGTGACGGCTGGCCCATCGGTTACGCTCAGGCCGTTACCCCGCCCGTCGACGACGCCGGGACCCACGCAAGTTCACAGTGCCGCCCCCACCCGGGCGTGTCGCTGGTCGCGCGCGGCCGAAAGGCCGCCGGGACGGAGGTGATCGTGGAGCTCCTGCTGCTCGTGACCGCACGGGCCGGTGAGCCGTCGGCGGTGTTGCCGGCACTCGACCTGCTACCGCACTCGGTTCGCACCGCACCCCGCGACGTCCGCACGCTGGTCTCCGGCCCGACGCCGGACGCCGTTCTGGTGGACGCCCGCTCCGAGCTGAGCGAGGCGCGGGCCACCTGCCGGATGTTGCACGCCACCGGGCTCGGCGTACCCCTGGTCGCGGTCGTCACCGAGGCGGGGCTGATCGCGCTGAACGCGGACTGGGGCGTCGACGACGTGATCCTGGCCGGCGCCGGGCCGGCCGAGGTGGAGGCCCGGCTGCGGCTGGCGGTCGGCCGCCTCAGTAACGCCACCGCCGGTGCCGGCGGCTCGATCCGGGCCGGCGAGCTGAACATCGACCCGGACACGTACGCCGCCAAGCTGAAGGGCCGGCCGCTCGACCTCACCTACAAGGAGTTCGAGCTGTTGAAGTTCCTGGCCCAGCACCCCGGGCGGGTGTTCACCCGGGACCAGTTGCTGCGCGAGGTCTGGGGCTACGACTACTTCGGCGGCACCCGCACTGTGGACGTGCACGTGCGGCGGCTGCGCGCCAAGCTCGGCTCGGAGTACGAGTCGATGATCGGCACCGTCCGCCAGGTGGGCTACAAGTTCGTCGTCCCGCCGTCGCGCTCGCTGCCGGAGTCGGAGCCCGCCCCGCTGCCGGTCTGACCGCCCACGCCCCACCCCGCTAGAGGGCACTTTTCTCGTATGCCCTTTTTGCCCGACAAGTCAGCCATATCCTGGCTGCCGGAATTGTCGGGCTAAGGGGGCGGCGGTGCGTGCGGTGAACACGGGGGCGACGAACGGCCGGTGCCGTTGATGCGGGGCTCAAGGCTGCGCGCCGCCGGGCTCGTGACCGTCGTGCTGGCGGGCCTGCTCGGCTCGGCGTTCGTGCTGGGTCGCAGCCTGGTGCCGGAGCCGCGCCGGTCCGACGCCGGGGTGGCCACCACGCTCAACGGCCCGCGTTACGGCGACCAACCACCCAGCACCGACCTCCCGAGCGGCACGGCAAGCGCCCGGCCGAGCCCCGACGCCGCGCCGGACACCGCCCCGGTCGAGCCCGGCGGCGACGGCCCGTACGGCGCCTTGATCGCCACCGGCTCGTCCCGCGTCGCGCTGACCTTCGACGACGGCCCCGACCCCCGCTGGACCCCGCAGGTGCTCTCGCTGCTGGCCCGGTACGGCGTGAAGGCGACATTCTGCGTCGTGGGCGAGAACGCCGAGGCCTACCCGGACCTGGTCCGGTCGATCGCGGCCGACGGACACACGCTGTGCAACCACTCCTGGAGCCACGACGTCAACCTGGGCAAGCGATCCCCGGCGACGATCCGGGCCGACCTGCTGCGGACCAGGGACGCGATAGTGGCCGCCGCGCCGGACGCGCGGATCGCGTACTACCGCCAGCCCGGCGGGGCCTGGACACCGTCTGTCATGTCGGCCTGCGCCGACCTGGGTCTCACCCCGCTGCACTGGAGCGTGGACCCGTCGGACTGGAGGGCGCCGGGCGCCACCACCATCGAGGCGAGTGTCCGCGCGCAGATGGGTCCCGGCGCGATAGTGCTCATGCACGACGCGGGCGGGGACCGGTCCGGCACCGTCAGCGCGCTGCAGGAACTCCTGCCCGAACTGCTGGCCCGGTTCGAGTTGGAGCCGCTGCCCGCCGGCAGGCCGTGACGAGCGCCACCGACCGCCGTCGTCGTCCACCGCGAGCCACGGCCCGCCGCCCGCTACCGTGACTCAGATGAGCAGCACCGAGCCGACGAGTGGTCCTGCGGCCGACCGGATCGCCTGGGGGGACCGGCTGACGCCGGACGGGATCGCCCGGGGGGACCGGCTGACGCCGGACGGGATCGCCCGGACGGACCGGCTGACGCCGGACGGGATCGCCCGGACGGACCGGCTGACGCCGGACGAGGTCGCCGAGGTGCTGGCGCTGGCCCGCGCCGCCGGTGACGCCGACGGCGCCGACCCCCTCGACGAGCACGTGCTGCTGCGGATGCGCGATCCCGAGGCGCCGGCCGTGCACCTCACCGCCCGGACCTCCGACGGCACCCTCACCGGGTACGCGCACCTCGACACCACCGCACCGGCCGACGGCGTGGGCGTGGAGATGGTGGTGCACCCCGCGTACCGGCGGCGGGGCGCCGGGCGGGCGCTGGCCCGGGGCGTGGTGGACGCCGCGTCCGGGCCGCTGCGCGCCTGGGCGCACGGCGACCACCCTTCGGCCGCCGCGCTCGCCGTCGACCTGGGCTTCTCCCGGGCGCGGGTGCTCTGGCAGATGCGCCGCCCGCTCACCGCCGAGTTGCCGGCGCCGGTCGTGCCGGACGGCGTGACGCTGCGCGCGTTCCGCCCGGGCGAGGACGACGAGGCCTGGCTGGCGGTGAACAACGCCGCCTTCGCCCAGCACCCCGAGCAGGGCAAGTGGACGCTCGACGACCTGCGCGTCCGGATCGCCGAGCCGTGGTTCGACAGTGCCGGTTTCCTGCTCGCCGTCGACTCCGGCACCGGGCGGCTGCTCGGCTTCCACTGGACCAAGGTGCATGAGCAGCAGGGCTCGGCCCGCATCGGCGAGGTGTACGTGCTCGGCGTGGACCCGTCCGCGCACCGGGGCGGGCTCGGCCGGGTGCTGACCGCCGCCGGCCTGACGCACCTGCGCGACGAGCGCGGGCTCGACCGCGTGATGCTCTACGTGGACGAGAGCAACACCGCAGCTGTCGCGCTCTACCAGCGGCTGGGCTTCGCGCGCTGGTCCGCGCACGTCAACTACCAGCTGGGCTGAGCCTTCGCCCGCCCGGGAAATTCGCCATAAAGGCGCTGCCGGGTCGCTAGTTCACGAAATGGACAACCCCTCCTCAGCGTACGGCCACCTCGCCGGCCGAACGTGTTCACCGTGCGTTCACTTGCGTCCGGCGAACCGTCCACCTGGCCCTCCTACCTTTCGTGTCAGCCGGTCAGCGCCGGCGCCCGGCACTCCGGGCGACCTGACCAAAGACGTGAAGGGAAACCCCTGAAGTGAAGCTCCAGCGGCACGGCGCCATCGCCTGTCTCGCTCTTACCGCGGTTCTCGGTCTCAGCGCCTGCGGCTCGGACAACAACGAGCCGGCCAGCGCCTCCGGTTCCACCGCCGCGGTGGACTGCGCGACGGGCACGCTGAACGCGCAGGGCTCCTCCGCCCAGAAGAACGCCATGGCCGAGTGGATCAAGGCGTACCAGCAGAAGTGCTCGGGCACCACGATCAACTACGAGCCCAGCGGCTCGGGCGCCGGCATCCAGGCCTTCATCGCCGGCACCGCCGACTTCGCCGGCTCGGACTCCCCCCTCAAGCCGGAGGAACAGCCGCAGGCCGACGCCAAGTGCACCGGCGGCCAGGCGCTCAACCTGCCGATGGTGATCGGCCCGGTCGCCGTCGTCTACAACGTCAGCGGCGCGGACAACCTCCAATTCAGCCCGGCCACCCTGGCGAAGATCTTCGCCGGCAAGGCGACCAAGTGGGACGACCCGGCGATCAAGGCCGACAACCCGGACGCCAAGCTGCCGTCGACCGCGATCCAGGCGGTGCACCGCTCCGACGAGTCGGGCACCACCGACAACTTCACCAAGTACCTCTCCAAGACCGCCGAGGCGGACTGGACGCTCGGCAACTCCAAGGCGTGGAAGGCCCCGGGCGGCGTCGGCGCGGCCAAGTCCGACGGTGTGGCCAGCAAGGTCAAGAGCACCGACGGCACCATCAGCTACGTCGAGTGGTCGTACGCCGAGAACTCCGACCTGAAGATGGCCAAGATCAAGAACGGTAACGGCGAGTTCGTCGAGCTGACCGGCGACTCGGCCGGCAAGACCATCGCCGGCGCCAAGTTCGAGGGTCAGGGCAACGACCTCAAGATGTCGATCGACTACAACACCAAGGAGGCCGGGGCGTACCCGATCGTCCTGGCGACCTACGAGATCGTCTGCAGCAAGGGGCTCGCCGCCGACAAGCTGCCGCTGGTCAAGGGCCTGCTCGGCCACGCCGCCAGCGCCGAGGGGCAGAAGGAGCTCGTCGAGCTGGGCTACGCGCCGCTGCCCGAGACCGTCCGCACCAAGGTCGAGGCCGCGGTCACGAGCCTCTCCTGACGCTCTGACCGACACCTCCTCAACACGAAGCGAGCGAGCAGATGGGTGACACCCCTCACCGCTCGGCCGACGCCGGCACCGGCGGGAACCCCGTGGCCACGAGCCACGAGCGACCCGCCGGTGCCTCGGCGCGTCTGGCCGAGCGCCCCGGTAACCCGGGCCGCCCCGACGGCGGCCTCGGCGGCGGCGGTGCCCTCCCCCGGGCCCGCGCCTTCGGCGCGGAACGGGCGTTCCGCGGCCTGACCCTGGCCGCCGGCACCACGGTCCTGGTGGTCATCGCGGCCATCGCGATCTTCCTCGTCGCCCGGGCCGTCCCGGCGCTGCGGGCCAACACCGAGTCGTTCTGGACATTCGAGGGCTGGTTCCCGAACGACAACCCGCCGCAGTTCGGCATCGGCGCGCTCGCCTTCGGCACCGTCCTGAGCTCGCTGCTGGCGCTGCTCATGGCGGTGCCGGTCGCGCTGGGCATCGCCCTGTACCTGTCGCACTACGCGCCCCGGCGGCTCGGCAACGCCCTGGGCTTCCTGATCGACCTGCTGGCCGCTGTGCCCAGTGTGGTCTTCGGCCTCTGGGGACGGGACTACTTCGCCCAGCCGGTCGCCGACCTGTCCGCGTGGCTGAACAGGTACTTCGGCTGGATCCCCATCTTCGGCGACGGCCCGTACGGCAACTCGATCCTGCTCGGCTCCGTGGTGCTCGCCATCATGGTGCTGCCGATCATCACCTCGCTGTCCCGCGAGGTGTTCCGGCAGACCCCGACCGCGAACGAGGAGGCCGCGCTCGCGCTCGGCGCCACCCGCTGGGAGATGATCCGCACCGCCGTCCTGCCGTACGGCCGGCCCGGCGTCATCGCCGCGGTGATGCTCGGCCTGGGCCGGGCGCTCGGCGAGACCATCGCGCTGGCGCTCACGCTCGGCTCCACGTACGCCATCTCGTTCAACATCCTTCAGAGCGGCGGGAACTCGATCGCCGCCAACATCGCCAACCGGTTCGCCGAGGCGAACGACACCGGCCGCGGCGCGCTCATCGCCTCCGGCCTGGTGCTGTTCGCGATCACGCTGATCGTCAACATCACCGCTCGGGCGATCATCTACCGGCGGCGCGAGTTCACGGAGTCGGCCGCATGACAACCACCCTTACCCCCCGCCGCCCGCGCCCGCCGGCCCAGCCGGCCACGCTGCGGGCGAGACGGCTTCCCGCGTACGCCGCTCCGGCCATCGCCGTCGCGGCGCTGCTGCTCGCGGCGGGCATCGTGTACGGCGCCGGCATCGGCGGCCCGGTCCTGGTCGTGGTGGTCGGCGCGCTGCTCTACCTGGCCGGTCTCTTCGCCGCGGCCAACGCGGTGGAGGGCCGCCGGTCGGCCCGCAACCGGACCTGGAGCGCGTTGATCCACTCCGCGTTCGTGCTGGCGGTGCTGCCGCTGGCGTCGGTGGTCTGGACGCTCGTCAGCAAGGGCTCCGAACGGCTGGACGCCGACTTCTTCGGCACCTCGATGAACAACATCGGGTCGCGGGACGCCAACGGCGGCGCGTACCACGCGATCGTCGGCACCTTGCAGCAGGTGGGCCTCGCCACGCTGATCACGGTGCCGCTCGGCGTGCTCTGCGCGATCTACATCGTCGAGTACGGCCGGGGCCGGTTCGCGTTCACCATCCGCTTCTTCGTGGACGTGATGACCGGCATCCCGTCGATCGTCACCGGCCTGTTCGTGCTGGCCTTCTGGGTGTTGATCGTCTCGCCGTGGTTCAACGACGGGCGGCCGGGCTTCTCCGGCTTCGCCGCCGCGCTGGCGCTGAGCGTGCTGATGCTGCCCACTGTGGTCCGCTCCACCGAGGAGATGCTCCGCCTGGTGCCCGCGCCGCTGCGCGAGGGCGCGTACGCGCTGGGCGTACCGAAGTGGAAGACGATCCTGCGCGTCGTGCTGCCGACCGCGCTGCCCGGCATCGTCACCGGCATCATGCTCGCCATCGCGCGGGCCGCCGGTGAGACCGCGCCGGTGCTGCTCGTCGCCGGTGGCGGCGCGGCGATCAACTTCAACCCGTTCGAGAACAACCAGTCGTCGCTCGCCCTCTTCGTCTACCAGCAGGCCGGCGAGGCGTCGAGGTACTCGCCGGCACGGGCGTGGACCGCGGCGCTGACCCTGGTCGCCCTCGTCCTCGTCCTCACCGTGGCGGCGAAGCTGCTGTCCCGCCGCAACCGGCTCGGCCGATGAACCCCGGAGGTACCGCCACCATGGCCAAGCGCATCGAAGCCACGAACGTGACCGCCTACTACGGCGGGTTCAAGGCGATCGAGAGCATCAACCTGACCGTCGAGCCGAAGACCGTCACCGCTCTGATCGGGCCGTCCGGCTGCGGCAAGTCAACCTTCCTGCGGTCGATCAACCGGATGCACGAGGTGCTGCCCGGCGCCCGGGTCGAGGGCAGCCTCACCATCGACGACCAGGACATCTACGACCGGGACGTGGACGTCACGGCGGTCCGCCGGATGATCGGCATGGTCTTCCAGCGGCCGAACCCGTTCCCCACCATGAGCATCTTCGAGAACGTGGTGGCCGGGCTGCGCCTCAACGGCGTGCGGCGCAAGTCGATCCTGGAGGAGGCGGCCGAGAAGGCGCTCCGCTCGGCGAACCTGTGGGACGAGGTCAAGGACCGCCTCGCCAAGCCCGGCGCGGGACTGTCCGGCGGCCAGCAGCAGCGGCTCTGCATCGCCCGCACCATCGCCGTCGAGCCGCAGGTGGTGCTGATGGACGAGCCCTGCTCGGCGCTGGACCCGATCTCCACGCTGGCCATCGAGGACCTGATGTTCCAGCTCAAGGACAAGTTCACCATCATCATCGTCACGCACAACATGCAGCAGGCCGCCCGGGTGTCCGACCGGACCGCCTTCTTCTCGATCGAGAAGACCGGCGACCCGGGCCGCCTCATCGAGTACGACAACACCCAGAAGATCTTCAGCAACCCGGCCCAGAAGAAGACCGAGGACTACATCACCGGCCGCTTCGGCTGAGGGGTGAGGGTCAGCTCAGGCGGAAGCGGGGCTCGGCACCGTCCAGGCCGTCGATGTGGGGCAGGATCGGCGTACCCGGGTCTCGCTCTGCCGCCGCGCGGGCCACGCCAGCGAGGTCGCCCGCGGCGGCGACCTCGGCGAGCGTGACCATGGTGGGCGGCAGCATGGTCAGCTCGCCGGCCTGCGCGCGGGCCAGCGCGTCCGCCGGGCGCAGCCACAGCGTGTGGTCGGCCTCGCCGGAGACGTCCCGGGTCCGCTGCCCGTCGGGCAGAAGGGCGACGAAGAAGTACGTGTCGAAGCGGCGCGGCTCGAACTCCGGGGTGATCCACCTGCTCCACGGCAGCAGCAGGTCGGACCGGAGCGTGAGGCCCCGCCCGGCCAGCAGGTCGGCGAAGCCGACCCGCCGTCCCTCCAGATCCTGCCGGGCCGTCTCCCAGTCGTCGCCGCTCACGTCGCCGACCACGGTGTCCGGGTCCGGCCCGGCGAGCAGCACGCCCGCCTCCTCGAAGACCTCGCGCGCGGCGGCGCACACCACCGCCTGCGCGGCGGACGGGTCGAGCCCGAGCCGCTCCCCCCACGCCGCCGGATCCGGGCCGGCCCAGCCCAGGTGCGCCTCCGAGTCGGAGCGGTCCACCCCGCCGCCGGGGAAGGCGTACATGCCGCCGAACGTCATCGCCGCCACCCGGCGGATCATGTAGACCTCGAACCCGTCGCCCTCCGGACGGAGCAGCAGCACCGTGGCGGCGACCCGGGGCACGGCCGGCACGGCGCCCTCGGCCTGGAACCGGCGGGCGTGCTCCACCAGGGCGGGGGGTGCGGCGAAGCCGTCGATCGTCATGCACCGAGCCTAGTTCCCGCCGGGCCGGTCGGCCCGGGGGCGGCCGGGCGGGGCGGCCGGCGCGGCCGGGCGGGGCGCACGCCCGCACTCCCCGAACGCGCCACCTTGTCACGATGCGTAGCTTTCGGCCCCGAGCAACAGACACCCCTCCGCCGCCTTTGCTCTGCAGCCAGATCCGCATCAGCGACCCTCCGTGAAGAGTGCGCATGGGGCTGCAAAGCAAAGGGGGCGGGAGGTATTCAGTCCGGCTCGCGAAAGCGCTGCCCTATGTCCGGTTAGCCGCCTTTAGGCGCCCGACTTCGGCGAGGAACTGGGCAGCACCCGTCACTTCGGGCAGTCTTCACGCTATGTGTTCGCCGGGAAGCGGCATCAGCTCGCCACGCCCGTCGTGATCGGCAGGGTGGAACCGACAGCCCACGCTGGCCACGCGGCGGGCGATGATCGAACGGGCCGCTCTGGCCGCCGCCGACGCCCGCGGCTGAGCGTCCCGACGGGTGGATCACCCTGCCGGCCGCCGAGCCGTAGGGGATAGCGTGCCGGGCATGACGCGTTGGGGAATCCTGGCCACCGGAAACATCGCCGCCCGCTTCGCCGAGGATCTGCGGCTGGTGCCGGACGCCGAACTGCTGGCGGTCGGCTCGCGTACCCGGGAGAGCGCCGAGCTGTTCGCGCAGCGGCACGACGTGCCGCGGGCGTACGCCTCGTGGGCGGAACTGGCCGCGGACCCGGACCTGGACGCGATCTACGTGGCCACCCCCCACGCCGCCCACCACGAGGCGGCGCTCGCCTGCCTGACCGGCGGCAAGGCCGTGTTGGTGGAGAAGCCGTGCACGCTGGACCTGCCGACCACCGTCGAGCTGGTGGAGACGGCCCGAGCCCGAGGTCTGTTCCTCATGGAGGCCATGTGGATGCGGACCAACCCGCTGATCCTGCGCGTGCTGGAGCTGATCCGGGACGGCGCGATCGGTGAGGTCACGCACGTACGGGCGGACTTCGGCGTGGCCGGGCCGTTCCCGCCGGAGCACCGGATGCGGGCCCGTACGCTCGGCGGCGGCGCGCTGCTCGACCTCGGCGTCTACCCGCTGAGCCTGGCCCACCTGGTGCTCGGCGTGCCACAGCACGTGCAGGCCTGGGCGAAGCTGACCCCGGAGGCGGTGGACGAGAACACCGGAATGGTCCTCGGCTGGGACTCCGGCGCGGTGGCGACGCTCAGCTGCGGCATGGTCGGCGCGACAGCGATCACCGCGTCGATCACCGGTACGACCGGCCGGATCGACCTGCCCGAGCTGTTCTTCCGGCCCGCGCACGCGGTGCTGCACCGGGCCGGCGCCGAACCGGAGACCGTTCCGGCGGACCTGACCGGCGGCGGCTACCAGTACGAGGCGATCGAGGTGCAGCGCTGCCTGGCGGCCGGGCTGACCGAGAGCCCGCTGGTGCCCCACTCCGCCACGCTTGAGGTGATGGGCCTGATCGACGACGTCAAGGCCCGGATCGGCGTCTCCTACGCGTGAGGGGTCCCCCGCCACGGCGGGGAACCCCTCGGCGTCAGGTCACTCAGAACAAGGGCCGGACCAGCAGGTACGCCAGGCAGGCGATCGCCGCGGCGGCCGGGAACGTGATGATCCAGGCGATGACGATGTTGCCGGCCACGTTCCAGCGCACCGCGGATAGCCGTTTCGTCGCGCCCACACCCATGATCGCCGAGGTGATCGTGTGGGTGGTGGAGATCGGCGCCTTGAGCACCAGCGCGTTGAAGTAGAGCACCGCGCTGGCCACGGTCTCGGCGGCGAAGCCCTCCGCCGGGCCGAGGTCGATGATCTTCCGGCCGAGCGTCCGGATGATCCGCCAGCCACCCGCGTACGTGCCGGCGGCCAGCATCGCGGCGGAGGTCCAGAAGACCCAGCCCGGGATGTGGGTCTTGCTCTCCTGGAAACCACCGGTGTAGAGCGCCAGCACGATGATGCCCATGGTCTTGGCGGCGTCCTGCATGCCGTGGCCGACCGACATGGCGGCGGCGGAGGCGGTCTGCGCCCACCGGAAGCCACGGCTGAGCTTGCCCGGCTGCCCCTTCCGGAACAGCCACATGATCGCCAGCATCATCAGGAAGCCCAGCACCAGGCCGACCACCGGCGAGAGCACCATCGGGATGAGGACCTTCTCGATGATGGTGGCCCACTGCACGATGCCGTCGGCGGCGAACAGGGTCGCGCCGACCAGGCCGCCGAAGAGCGCGTGCGACGACGAGGACGGCAGGCCGAAGTACCAGGTGATCAGGTTCCAGATGATCGCACCGAGCACACCGGCGAAGACCACGCCGAGGCTCTCCACCCCGGTCGGCAACGTCACCAGCCCGTCGCCGACGGTCTTTGCCACCCCGGCGCCGAAGTGCGCGCCGACGAAGTTGCCGACGGCGGCCAGCGCGAGCGCGATCCGGGGGGTCAGCGCCCGGGTCGAGATGCTGGTGGCGATCGCGTTCGCCGCGTCATGGAAGCCGTTCGTGTAGTCGAACGCCATGGCGACCGCGATCACCGCCAGCACGGCGATGAGTTCGGGACTCACTGGCTCAGGACTCCTTGACCGCGATGGTCTCGACCGTGTTGGCCACGTGCTCGAAGGCGTCGCAGGCGGCCTCCAGCTCGTCGGCCACCTCCTTCATCTTCAGCACCGTGAGCGCGTCGTACTCGCCGGAGAAGAGACGTACGAGCAGCATCCGGTACGCCTGGTCGCCGTCGTTCTCGAGCCGGTTGCACTCGATCCAGTAGTCCTCGAGATCCTTCATCGACTTCAGCCGGGGCATCGCCTCGGCGGTGAGCTTGGCCTGCAGGTCGAGCACGTTGACCAGCTCGTGCAGCTCGCGTGGGAGCGACGGGAGCTTGGTCAGGCCGTACAGGTAGAGCAGGTTGCCGACCGCCTCCAGGTGGTCCATCACGTCGTCGAGCAGCGAGCCCAGCCGGTAGATGTCCTCGCGGTCGAACGGCGTGATGAACGTGGAGTTGATCTTCTTGTACAGCTCGTGCGTGATCTGGTCGCTGTCGTGCTCGATGTCGGTCAGCCGCTCGCTGATCGACTGCACGTCGGCGCCGGGCAGGCCCAACTCGTTGAGCAGGTCGGTCCCCTTCACCAGGTTCTGCGCGGCCCTGGTGAAGAGCTCGTAGAAAGCGCCCTCGGTGGGACGGAAGGAAAACTTCACAGCACGGACCTCGTCGTGTCGGTGGAAGGGTGGCCGTCGCCCTCCGGGGCGTCTGCATTGCGCATGCTAGGGACCGCGTCCAGGCGGCTTTCGATCGGCCCACCCGTGGTCAAGCCCGATTCACCGCTCGTTCACCTTCCGTTCACCTGATCACCCGCCGAGTTGGTTCCGTAACCGGTCACGCTCCCGTTCAACGTCGAAATCGGCAGGCGGATACCCCAGATCCAACCCGTCGAACGTCTCACGCAGCAGGTGGGCGACCGCCCAGTCGCGATACCACTTGCGGTCCGCCGGCACCACGAACCAGGGCGCGGCGTCCGTGCCGCAACGCTCCATGGCCTCGGCGTACGCCGCCTGGTAGTCGTCCCAGCGGGCCCGGGTGTCCAGGTCACTCGGGTTGAACTTCCAGAACTTCGTCGGGTCGGTCAGCCGCTCCATCAGCCGCTCGCCCTGCTCGGCGTACGAGATGTGCAGCATGACCTTCACCACTGTGACCGCCTGCTCGGTCAGCTCCCGCTCGAAGTCGTTGATGACCTCGTACCGGGATCGCCAGGTCGCCTCGTCGACCAGCCCTTCGACCCGGGCGATGAGCACGTCCTCGTAGTGCGAGCGGTTGAACACGCCCACATATCCGGGTGGCGGCAGTGCCCGGCGCACCCGCCACAGGAAGTCGTGCCGCAACTCCTCCTCGGTCGGCGGCCCGAACGAGCGGATGTGCAGCCCGAGCGGGTTCATCGCGCCCGCCACCCGCTTGACGGTGCCGTCCTTGCCGCCGCAGTCCATCGCCTGGAGCACCAGCAGCACCCGGCGCGGCCGGTTCCCGTCCAGTCCGGCGTCCGCCTGAGCCGGCGCGCTGGTGGCGCTGCCCGGACCGGCGGCGCCCTGCGCCGAGGCGTACAACATCTCCTGCTGCCGCCCCAGTTCCCCGCCGACCAGTTCGACCTGGGCCCGCGCCCACTCCTTGCGCCCGGGCCCGCGCCCGGCCGCCGCCGGCAGACCCGGCGTGGACCGGGGATCGATCGCCGCCAGATCCACCGCCCCGGACCCCACCCGCAGCAACTCCCGCATCCGCCCGCCCTCGGGCCCCACCACCTCACTCATCCCCCGATCCTCACCCCCTCGGGCCATTCCCGCCCGCCCACCCCGTCGATCTTGCGGTTGCGGCCCCCGACACGCCCGGAAAGCGCCGTTTGTCGGGGCAGAAAGTCCAAGATCGACGGGGTGGGCGGGACGGGGCGGGGGCGGGGCGGGGGCGGGGTGGGGGCGGGGTGGGGGCGGGGTGGGGGCGGGGCGGCGGGCGGCGGGGCAGCCGGCGCGGGCGGTGGGCGGGAGAATGGGCGGGTGGACGAGCTTGCGGGGGAGTTCGAGGCGGAACGGGGGCGTCTCCTGGCAATCGCGCGACGGATGCTCGGCAGCCGCGGCGAGGCCGAAGACGCCGTGCAGGAGACCTGGCTGCGCTTCTCCGGGGCGCTGAGCGATCCGGAGCAACGCGCCCGCGTACGCGATCTGCGGGGCTGGCTCGTCACCACCTGCTCCCGGATCTGCCTGGACGTGCTGCGCTCCGCCCGGGTACGCCGGGAGGCGTACCCGGGTCAGTGGCTCCCCGAGCCGGTGGTGACCGCGGCGCCCACGCCGGACGGGTTCGCGCCCGACCCCGCCGAGCGGGCGGTGCGGGCCGACCAGCTCGGCACCGCCCTGCTGGTGGTGCTGGAACGGCTGACGCCGGAGCAGCGGGTGGCGTTCGTGCTGCACGACGTGTTCACGGTGCCGTTCGGCGACGTGGCGGACGTGCTCGCGGTGACCCCGGAGGCGGCGCGTCAGCTCGCCTCCCGGGCCCGCCGGGCGGTGCAGGGGCCGGACGCGCCCCGGCACAGCGCCGACCTGGCCGAGCAGCGACGGGTGCTCAACGCGTTCGTCGCGGCGGTGGAGTCGGGTGAGCTGGAGCAGTTGGTGCGGGTGCTCGCCCCGGACGTGGTGGCGATCGGCGACTCCGGCGGCCACTTCCCGGCGGCCCGCCGCCCGGTGGTCGGCGCGGAGGCGGCCGGACGCCTGCTCCTCGGCCTGTTCGGCCAGGCCCGCAAGTGGGGCGCGATGCGGGTACGGCCGGTGCTCGTCGACGGCGCGCTGGGCTGGCAGGGGGAGGTCCCCTACCGGGACGGACGGATCATGCGGCTGGTCACCTCGTTCGCCGTCCACGAGGGGCGGATCACCGGCGTGTTCAACCAGTTCAACCCGGACAAGGTCGGTGAGCTGCCGCCGCTGGGGACGGACGCCGTCTGGCCGCCGCGCTGGTGACCCGGCTCAGACCACCACGGCAAGCCACTTCCGGTACGACGTGGCGAACGGCTCGGTGCCGTCGCCGAGCGCGCCGAGCAGCCAGCGGGACGCCGCCTCGGCCTCGGTGACCACGTCGTCCGGGTAGCCCCAGCGGGCCCGGTGCTCGGCGAACTCGTCCTCGTCGCGCAGCTCGACCAGGCCGGTCTCGCGGCGGCGCACCACGTCCAGGTCGAGGTCGATCAGGTGGACCGTGTCCTCGCCCTCCCAGCGGGCCGGGGTGGCGATGTCGCAGTAGACCTCGCTGGTGCGCGGCGGCGGGTTGAACATGCCGGTCCACCAGCCGTGGTGCGGCACCAGCAGGACGAACGGGATCTGCTCGACCGAGGGGCGGCCGTGGTAGACGGACTCGGTGCCGGCGGGCACGCCGAGCCAGACGCCGAGGTCGTCCTCGGCCAGCCGGCGGGCGGGGTAGTCGCGGTGGGCGCTGCCGTCGTACTTGCGGTAGATCACGCGGACCACGTCGCTCGGCATGCCTGGCACCCTAACCGATTCCGGCCACGCCACGCGATCGGGAAGTAACCGGACGCGACCCGCCGTCCGCCACGCCGCCGGAGGGGCCGGACCGCCGTCGGTGCCGGCGGGTACGGTCGCACGGTGACCCCGTCCCGCACCGCCACCGGCCCGGCCGTCCCCAGGAAGCGCCGGAGCAACCGACCCGGTGCCGGGGAGCTGCTGACCGCCGCGGTGGGCGCGGTTCCGGGCGGCGCGGCCCGGCCGGGTCAGCAGCAGATGGCCGAGGCGATCGAGCGCAGCATCACCTCCGGTGAGCACCTGCTGGTGCAGGCCGGCACCGGCACCGGCAAGTCCCTGGCCTACCTCGCTCCGGCACTGACCGTGGACGGGCCGGTGGTGGTCTCCACCGCCACGCTGGCGTTGCAGTCCCAGCTCGTCGAGCACGACCTGCCCCGGCTGGCCGACGCGGTCGAGCCGGTGCTGGGCCGCCGCCCCACCTTCGCCGTGTTGAAAGGCCGCCACCACTATCTCTGCCTGGCCCGGCTGGACAGCTCGGTCGAGGACGAGCCGGACGACGCGCTGTTCGACGCGCCGCGCCCCGGCAACGGCGGCACCAAGTGGCTCGGCGAGGCGGGCCGGCTGGGCAAGCAGGTGCAGCGGCTGCGCGACTGGGCCGAGGAGACCGCCACCGGCGACCGGGACGAGCTGGACCCGGGCGTGGACGAGCAGGTGTGGCGCAGCGTGTCCATGCCGGCCCGGGAGTGCGTCGGCGCGAGCCGCTGCCCGTTCGGGCAGGAGTGCTTCGCCGAGGCGTCCCGCGCCCGGGCCCGTGAGGCCGACATCGTGGTCACCAACCACAGCCTGCTCGCGGTCGACATGCTCGCCGGGCGGCACATCGTGCCGCCGCACCGGCTGCTCGTGGTCGACGAGGCGCACGAGCTGGCCGACCGGGTGTCGTCGGCCGCCCAGGCCGAGCTGGTGCCGGAGCTGATCGACAGGTCCACCCGGCGGGCCCGGCCGCTGCTGCGCCCCGACGTGGCCGAGCGGCTCACCGAGGCCGGTGACGCGCTCGCCGTGGGGCTGGCCGAGGCGCCGGCCGGGCGGCTCACCGCCGGTCTGCCGCCCGCGCTGCGCGAGGCGTGCACGCTGCTGGACTCGGCGACCCGGGCCGCGCTGGAGGCGATCGGCGACGTGAAGGCCGACGACCCCGATCCGGTACGCAAGCAGCAGGCCAAGGCGGTGCTGGACGAGCTGTCCACCACCGCCCAGCGGCTGCTGGAGGAGGCCGACCACGACGTCGCCTGGGTCGAGAAGCCGGACAACGGCAGCCGCCGGGCGCTCGTCGTGGCGCCGCTGTCGGTGGCGGGCACGCTCGCCACCCACCTGTACGACGAGCGCACGGTGGTCGCCACCTCGGCGACGCTGGCGCTGGGGGGCCGCTTCGACACGGTGGCCCGGGCGCTGGGGCTGGACGCGCCGCCGCCCGCCCCGCCGTCCCCGGCCGCCGCCGCGCTCGCCACCACTGCCGCTGCCGGCCGTTCACCGGTCACGCCGCCGGTGGCCGCCACCGAGGGCAGCCGGGCATCGATCGGCACCGTACCGGCGACCAAGGGGCCGGGCTGGAGCTCGCTCGACGTCGGCTCGCCGTTCGACTACGCCCGGCAGGGCATCCTGTACGTGGCAGCGCACCTGCCCCGCCCCAGCGTCTCCGGGCTGCCCGGGCCGGCGGGTGAGGAGCTGCTGGCGCTGGTCGAGGCGCTCGGTGGTCGTACCCTCGGGCTCTTCTCGTCGCGACGGGCCGCGCAGCAGGCGGCGGAGCTGGTCCGCGCGCGGACCGACCTGCCCGTGCTGCTCCAGGGCGAGGAGGCGCTGCCGCTGCTGGTGCGCCGGTTCCGCGAGGTGCGGGAGAGCTGCCTGTTCGGGGTGATGTCGCTCTGGCAGGGGGTGGACGTGCCGGGCGACGCCTGCCAGCTCGTGGTGATCGACAGGCTGCCGTTCCCCCGCCCGGACGAACCGCTCGCGGCGGCACGGGCGGCGGCGGTGGACGCCGGCGGCGGGTCCGGGTTCGCGGCGGTGAGCGTGCCGATCGCGGCGGTCCGGCTGGCCCAGGGCGTCGGCCGGCTGATCCGGGCCACCGGCGACCGGGGCGTGGTGGCGGTGCTCGACTCACGGCTGGAGACGGCCCGCGGGTACGGCCCGTTCCTGCGCCGCTCGCTGCCGCCGTTCTGGTACACCACCCGGCCGGAGGTGGCCCGGGGCGCGCTGGAACGGCTCGCCAAGAGCTGACGCCCGCGCCTCCCCGGGCGGGGGTGACGCGGGCGTCGGCGGGTCTTGCCTGATCAGGGCGCCTGGGAGGCGACCACCACCGCGTCCGGTGGGGTGTCCGGCACGGTACGCGCGGAGAGCCGGCGCACCGCCGTGTTGAGTACGGCGATCAGCGGCACCGCGACCAGCGCGCCGGCGATCCCGGCGAGCACCACTCCGGCGGCGATGCCGATGATCACGGCGAGCGGGTGGATGGCCACCGCGCGGCCCATGATCAGCGGCTGGAGCACGTGGCCCTCGATCTGCTGCACCCCGACCACCGCGGCGAGGATGACCAGCGCGATGCCCGGGCCGCTGTCGACCAGCGCCACCAGCACCGCCACCACGCCGGACAGGAACGCGCCGACGATCGGGATGAACGCGCCCAGGAAGACCAGCGCGGCCAGCGGGAACGCGAACGGGATGTCGAACAGCACCAGGAAGATGCCGATGCCGACCGCGTCGATGAAGGCCACGAGCACCGTGGCCCGCACGTAGGCACCGAGCGTCGCCCAGGACGCGCGGCCGGCGTCGTCGACCTTCCAGCGGGCGGCCACCGGCAGCAGCCGGACCAGGAACCGCCAGATGTTGTTGCCGTCGCGCAGGAAGAAGAACGTGGCGAACAGGACCAGGACGGTGCCGGTGAGCACCTCGGCGAGCGTGGCGGCGGTGCTGAGCGCACCGCTGGTGAACCGCTCGGTGTTGCCGTTGATCCAGTTCTGCGCCTCGTCGATGTAGCGGTTGAGCTGGCTGTCGGACAGGTGCAGCGGCCCGGTCTTGAACCAGTCCTGGATCTGCCGTACGCCCTCGGAGGACTTCTGGCTCAGCTCCGGTACGCCCTTGATGAACTCGTTGACCACGAACGTGAGCGTGCCGACGACAGCGGCCAGGCCGGTGACCAGCACCACGGCGGTCGCCAGCGAGCGGGGCAGCCGGGCCCGGAGCAGCCAGCCGACCGCCGGGGCGAGCAGCGCGGAGAGGAGCAGCGCGACGGCCAACGGGATGATCACGATGCTGATCGTGCCGACGATCTTGAGCAGGGCCCAGGTGACGATGCCGATCACGATCAGCCGCCAGCACCACGCGGCGGCGATGCGCAGCGCGTGCGGCACCTCGGTGTCGTCCCGGCTCACAGTCGACGAGTGCAACGCCGCCGGCGGCTCGACGCCCACCACGGCCGCCTCCGGCGAGGCGGCCGGGCCCGGTGAGGCGGGCGAGGCCACGCCCCCGTCCGCCGCCTCCGCGGCGGCTGCTCGCCGGGTCCGGGCGGCTTCGCGGCCCGACTCGTACGCACGGCGGAGCCGTCCGCGCATCCGCTCCATGCGGCTCAAGCGCACCTCCGGCAAAATCAGCCCCACCGGGTCGCAGGGGGCACAGGATACGTCCGTACGCCCCACCCTAGGGCGACTCGGCCACACATTGCCCGCCCGGCACTCTCACCAACCACGCCGGAATCGGCTGACGGCCACGCGGTAGCGTCTTCGCGTGACCGCCGACCAGAGTCTCGACGCCGGGCTGCCGATCCGCCTGCTGCACGACCGCGTGCTGGTGCGTACCGAGGGTGGTGAGGGCGAACGCCGTTCCACCGCCGGCATCGTGATCCCCGCGACGGCCGCCGTGGGCAAGCGGCTGGCCTGGGCCACAGCGGTCGGCGTCGGGCCGAACGTCCGCGCGATAGTGGCCGGCGACCGGGTGCTGTTCGACCCGGACGACCGCTCCGAGGTCGAGCTGCACGGGCGGGCGTACGTGCTGCTGCGTGAGCGGGACGTGCACGCCGTGGCGGCCGAGCGGGTGGAGAGCACCGCCGCCGGGTCCACCGGCCTCTACCTGTAGCCCCACCCCTCTGGCGGCGGTAGCTGCGCGGCGGCGCCGTTTGCGGCGCTGCCCGGCGGGAAGCCCAGGCACCTCAGCGCGCCCTGGGGAGGGACACCATGCCGGTAGTGATCAAGAAGATCCTCGCCTGGGGATTCCTCGCGTTCCTGATCTACTTCATGGCGTTCCGGCCGGACGGGGCGGCGCAGGTGTTCAAGGGCATCGGGGCCGCGCTGATGGCCATCGCCCAGGGGCTCGGTGACTTCCTGACCGGCCTGATGAGCTGACCCCCGCCACCGAGCGCGGCCAGCAGCCGGGATGCCGCGTCAGCGCCCGGGATGCCAGGGCGCGCCCGGGTCGTGCCAGCCGGCCGGGCCGGGACCGCTCGGGCCGTAGCCGCCCGGCGGGAAGGCGGGCGGCGGGGCCAGCACCACCGGGATCGGCACCACCGGGTCGTCCGGCGCCTCGACCGGGCGCTGCGAACCGTCCGGGAACCGCAGGTGATAGCGCTGACCGTCCCACACCCCGACCGGCGCCTGCGGGTCACGACCGACGAAGAACTCCCGGTACGCGGCGATCGCGTCCAGCAGCTCCCGTTCCTCCCGTGCCGTCCGCTCCCGCTCGGCGGGCTTGTGATCGAGTCCCCGGCGCATCCCGTCGCGCAGCAGCGCCAGCCGGGTCGCGGCGAACTGGTAGCCGCGCATCGCGCGTAGCCCGCCGTCACCGGCCACCCGCCGCGCCCAGGTACGCGCCGCGTGCCGCCGGCCCAGGCTGCCCAGCGCCGCCACCTCGGGCGGTGTGAGCCAGCCCGCGCGTACGTAGTCGGGCAGTGTGCGCTCGGTGAGCCGGCCCTCCCAGGCGCGCAGCCAGACCGCCAGCCCGACCATCGCGAAGAAGATCGGCATCATCAGGCCGATGAAGCCGTAGAGCGCGATCACCGGCTGCCCGATGGCCTGGGCCAGCGTCGGCAGCAGGTTCCAGGTGCCGTGCAGGATCATCGCCAGGAGCAGCCCGGCGAGCGGCGCGAGCACCCGTACCCGCCGGTCGGCGGTACGCGCGGCGATACCGAGCCCGACACCGGTCATCGAGGTGAACAGCGGGTGGGCGAAGCCGAACAGCAGGATCCGGCCGATGAACAGCGCGATCACCAGCTGCGTGCCGGTGGCCGGGCCGTACTGCTCCACGCCGGTGCGGTAGCCGTACCCGCCCAGGTAGAGGATGTTCTCCACCATTGCGAAGCCGACCGCGGACAGCCCGCAGTAGACCAGGCCGTCGGTGATCCCGGAGAACTCCCGGCGCCGGAAGATCAGTAGCAGGAGCGGACCGGCCGCCTTGGTCAGCTCCTCGATGAACGGGGCGACAAGCACTGCGGTGAGCGCGGCGGGCAGCCCCCAGTCCTCGAAGAGCCGCGCGCCGGTCCGGTTGACGATGAGCGAGAGGGCGGTGGAGACGAAGGCGCCCCAGGCGAAGCAGAAGACCAGGTAGGGCAGCGGCTCGGGTTCGTATCGGTCGAGCCACAGGAGGCAGGCGACCAGCACCGGCACCGGCAGGACCGACGCGGCCGCGCCCACCAGCAGCGCCTCCGCGCCCAGGCTCTCACTCAGCTCGTAGACCATGTAGAGCGCGCCTGCCGCGATCAGCAGCACCACCCCGGCCAGCACGAACACCCGCCGCCAGCCGATCCGGCGCGGCGGCATCCCGGGCGTCGGCGCCCCCGGCGGCGGTGCGGCGGGCGCGTACGGTGGCGGCAGGGCTCCGCCGGACGGGGTGTCGGCCATGCGGTCAGCGTAGTCACCCGCGCCCCACCGTTCCGGTCGCATCACGACGCCCGCGCCCCCCGGCCCTCCCCCTCCCCTCCCCGGAATCGCGGCGGTGATCAAGGAGTTTGCGTACCAGTCGATCTCTGAAGGGGCCGTTAACTCCTTGATCAACGCGATTGGGTGCGGGAGGGCGGGGGCGGGGAGGCGGGGGTCAGCCGACGGGTGGGGCTGTGGGGGGATGGGCGGCCGGGTTGCGGTCGGTGGGGCCGCCGGTCCGGTGTTCCTTCTCGCCGAACGCCTGCCGGACCAGCCAGTTCGCCTCCTCCTGCTCGATCCCGGACGCCACCAGCAGGTCGCTCGCCGTGGTGCGCACCTGGGCGATCACCACGCTGCCGGAGAAGCCCACCCCGTCGGCGTACGCCCGGCCGGCCTCGCTCACCGCGCGCAGCGACCGTTCCCGGGCGTGTTCCGGCTCCTGCCCGGCGGCGAACTCCTGCCGGAGCAGACGTACCGACTCGGCCAGGTGACCGATGGCGTCGGGCATCGGCTCCGGGACCGGTTCGGAGTCCTCGATCATGGTGACCGCGCGGCGGACCAGCGTGCCGCTGTTACGCATGGCCCGGTCGATCGGGTCGGCCGCCTCGGCGTAGTGGGTCAGCTCGCTGCGCCGGTGCCACCGGGCCGGTGAGAGCGTGCTCGTCTCCTTGGCGCCCTCGATCGCCTCGGAGAGCGCGGCCAGCTCCTCCTTGTTCTCGCGCAGCCGGAACAGGGCCCGCTGGGCCGCGTCCCGATCCCGGTTGCGCAGCGCCTCGGCGCCCGCGTCGAGCTGGTCGGCGAGCAGGTCGAGGGCCGGCCGGGCGGCCCGGTTGATAACCCGCAGCGGGTTGAGCGGCAGCAGGATGGCGGTGACCAGCAGCGCGATGCCGCCGCCGAGCAACGCGTCGACGAAGCGGGGGAACTCCAGGTTCTCGGTGGACGGGCTGAGCGTCACGATCAGCACCGCCGTGGCCGCGGCCTGGATCACGATGGCCACGCTCGCCCCGGCGAAGATGCTCAGCAGGATCGCCGAGGTCACCACGAGGGCGAGCTGCCACGCGCCGGTGCCGACGAAGTAGATCAGCACGTCGCCGACGAGCACGCCGACCGCCACCCCGGCGATCAGCTCGACCGTACGCCGGAACCGCTGCCCCACCGAGGCGGCGAGCGTGCCCACCGCGGAGATCGGGGCGAAGACCGGCTGGGGGTTCTTCAGCAGCCGGTGGGAGACCAGGTACGCCAGGCCGGCGGCGAGCCCGGCCTGCACCGCCAGGCCGAACGCGGTACGGACCCGGTGCAGCCGGTCGTGCAGGGTGGCCTTGCCCCGGTGCCGCAGCCCCTCCATCGCGGAGGCGATCCGCTGCCCGTCGCGGTCGGCCGACCCGTCACGCGGGTTGCCGCGACGAAGGAACGGCAGACGTCGGTCCCGGGCCATGGCGGGTACTACCCGCGACGAACCCGCTGAATCCCCGGTCCACTGCCCGGTGGGGCAGACTGCACCCGGTGGACGACCTGAGGGCGCGGTGGCGGGACACGGCACGGGCGGCGGGCGCGACGGATCCGGCGGCGGCCGACCGGGCCGGCGTCCGGCTGCTGGCGGCCTGGCGGGAGCCGCACCGGCGCTACCACGACGAGGCGCACCTGCGCGCGGTGCTCGACGTGGTCGACGCGTACGCCGGTCTGGCCCGCGACGCGGACCTGGTCCGGCTGGCGGCGTGGTGCCACGACGCGGTCTACGACCCGCGCGCGGCGGGCGACGCCAACGAGCGGGCCAGCGCCGACCTGGCCGGCGAACTGCTGGCCGCCGCCGGGCTCCCGGCCGCGACGGTGACCGGGGTACGCCGCCTGGTGCTGCTCACCGCCGGTCACGCGGTCGGGCCGGACGACCCGGACGGCGCGCTGCTGTGCGACGCGGACCTGGCGGTGCTCGCGGCCCCGGCGGAGCGCTACGACAGGTACGCCGCCGCGATCCGCGCCGAGTACGCGCACGTGCCCGAGCCGGACTTCCGCACCGGCCGGGCCGCCGTGCTGCGGCACCTGCTCGCCCTGCCGGCGCTCTACCGGCTACCCGAGCCGCACGCCCGCTGGGAGGTCCGGGCCCGGGCCAACCTGTCCCGGGAGCTGACCACGCTCAGCTGAGACGCGGTGCTTCGGGCGGCGCAGGCCGGCGTCCCGCAGCAGCCGGACGATCTCCCGTGACGGCACGACAGTGGCGCCCAGCCAGACCGCCGCCCGGAACCGCTCGGCGGGCAGGTCGTAGTGATCGCGGTCGAAGCCGCGCCGGGGTGCGCCGAGCAGCTCGGCGAACGCGTGCAGCTCGGCGTACGACACGTCGCTGATCAGGTGCGACCAGAGCCGGCCACGCCAGGGCACGGTGGGCGGGTCCAGGTAGAGCACGGCAACAGACGGTACGCCGGTAGCCTTCCCGGCATGGCCGCCCATCCCCTGCTCGACGACCTGCGGGCCGCGCTCGGCGACGCCGCCGTGCTGACCGATCCGGACCTGCTGGCCGGGCACGAGCGCGACGAGGCCGACCTGTGCGACTCGGGTACCCCGCTGGTGGTGGTGCGTCCCCGCGGCACCGATGAGGTGGTGGCGGTGGTCCGTGCGGCCGGCCGGCACGGCGTACCGGTGGTGCCGCAGGGCGCGCGGACCGGGCTGGCCGGCGCGGCGAACGCGGTCGACGGCGCGGTGGTGGTGAGCACCGTGGCGATGGACCAGGTCCGGGAGATCGACCCGGTGGGCCGGATCGCCGTGGTGCAGCCGGGCGTGGTGAACGCGGCGCTGGCCCGCGCGGTACGGGAGCACGGCCTCTGGTATCCGCCGGATCCCGGCTCGTGGGAGTCGTCCACGATCGGCGGCAACGTGGCCACCAACGCCGGTGGCATGTGCTGCGTGAAGTACGGCGTGACCAGCGAGTACGTGCTGGGCCTGGAGGTGGTGCTCGCCTCCGGTGAGGTGCTGCGCACCGGGCGGCGCACCGCCAAGGGGGTCGCCGGGTACGACCTGACCCGCCTCTTCGTGGGCTCGGAGGGCACGCTCGGCGTGATCACCGAGGTGACTGTGGCGTTGCGTCCGGCCCCGGAGGAGTCGCTGACCCTGGTCGCGGTCTTCCCCACGGTGGCGGCGGCAGGTGGCGCGGTCGCCGGGATCGCCGAGCGCGGGCTCACGCCGAGCCTGCTGGAACTGCTGGACCGCACCCATCTGCTGGCTATCGAGGCGTACCGGCCGATGGGTCTGCGCACCGACGCCGAGGCGCTGCTGCTCGCGGCGGTGGACACCGGCTCCCGGGCCGCCGACGACCTGGCCCGGCTGGCCGAGGTGTGCACCGCGGCGGGTGCCGACGAGGTCTACGCGGCCACCGACGCGACCGAGGCCGCCGCCCTGCTCCAGGCGCGTCGGCTGGCCCACCCGGCGATGGAGCGGTTCGCGGCGCAGACGTTCCCGGGCGGCAACGGCGGCCTGGTCATCGACGACGTGGCGGTGCCGCGCGGCCGGCTCGCGGAGCTGCTCGACGGGGTGGCCGGGATCGCCGAGGCGTGCCAGGTGCCGATCGGGGTGGTCGGGCACGCCGGCGACGGCAACATGCACCCGAACATCGTGGTCGACCGGGCGGATCCGGCGAGCCTGGCCCGGGGCCGGCGGGCCTTCGACGAGATCATGCGGCTGGGGCTGGAACTGGGCGGCACCTGCACCGGGGAACACGGCGTCGGGCTGCTCAAGCGGGACTGGCTGGCCCACGAGATCGGCCCGGTGGGCGTACGCGTGCACCAGGCGATCAAGGCGGCGCTGGACCCGGCGGGGCTGTTCAACCCCGGGAAGGTCTTCTAGCCCTTGTCCTCGGCCGGCGTGGCCTGGGTGACGAGCAGCAGCACGTCGTAGGCGACCTTCGGCTTGGGCTCGCCCGGGCAGTCCTGGATGGTGACCGTCAGGTCCGGCGGCACGAGCAGCGTCGACGTCAGCACACCGATGCAGCCCTGCTTGTAGCCGCGGGCCTGGTCGGTCTCCTTCGCGATCGCCGGGTCCGCGAGCATCCGCTGGAGCCGCTTCGTCTGCTCCGGGTTCAGCGTGCCGGTGGCGTCCACGCCGTCACCGGCGCAGTCGCGGCACTGCCAGCGGCCGGACGGGTCCACGTCGAGGTGGCGGACCGGGCCGTCGCCGAGCCGCTGCACCAGGGAGACGCGCCTGCCGTCCGGGGTCGGAGCGGCAGCGCCCGCCGCCCCGGGTGTCGTGGCACCCTCGGCCCGGCCGAAGGAGCAACCGGTCAGAGCCAGCAGGACCACGGCGGACAGGGCGGGGAGGCGCAACCAGGACGGGCGGACCACGCCGGGAAACCTACACTTCCGTAGGTAGCGCGCACTACCGGCCGAGCGGCCCGGGTCGGGGATCCCCTACCTGGGGGAGGCCGGAAGTTCAACGCCCGGGCCGTCGGTTCCCCGGTCGGCCGCGAACCCGCGTACGTCGGGCGCGCCGAGGCGGGCCGCGTCGGCAGCGATGTCGTCCGGCATGAGCTGCGACTCCCGCTCGGCCAGCACCCGCGCCCGGTAGTGGGCGACCTCCCGGTCCCGGGTCGCCGCGTCCCAGCCGAGCACCGCGCCCATCAGCTCCGCGGCGTGCTCCGCCGACTCCAGGCCGCGGTGGCTGGTCTCGATCGAGATCCGGGTACGCCGGGTCAGCACGTCCTCCAGGTGCAGCGCGCCCTCGGCGCGGGCGGCGTACGTCACCTCGGCGGCCAGGTATTCGGGTGCGCCGGCCAGCGGCGAACCGAGCAACGGATCGGCGTCGACCAGGGCGAGCAGGTCGAGGGTGAGCGTGCCGTAGCGCTCCAGCAGGTGCTCGACCACCCCGACCGCCACCCCGTGCCGGCGGGCCAGGTCGGCCCGGTCCCGCCACATGGCCGCGTACCCGTCGGCGCCGAGCAGCGGCAGGTCGGCGGTACGCGAGGAGCGGGCCCGGCCGAGCCGGTGCATCGCGCGGTCCACCACGTCGGAGGCCATCACCCGGTAGGTGGTGTATTTCCCGCCCGCCACCAGCAGCAGGCCGAGCATCGGCTCCACCACGGCGTGCTCGCGGGACAGCTTGGAGGTGGAGTCCGCCTCGCCGGCCAGCAGCGGGCGCAGCCCGGCGTAGACGCCCTCGATGTCGGCGGTGGTCAGCGGCCGGTCCAGCACCATGTTGACCTGCGACAGCAGGTAGTCGATGTCGCTCGCGGTGGCGGCCGGGTGGGACCTGTCGAGTTGCCAGTCCGTGTCCGTGGTGCCGATGATCCAGTGCCCGCCCCACGGGATCACGAACAGCACGCTCGTCGCGGTACGCAGGATCAGGCCGGTCTCGCCGACGATCGCCGAGCGGGGCACCACCAGGTGCACCCCCTTGGAGGCGCGGACCCGCAGCTTCGGGCGCAGCCCGACGTCGTTGAGCATCCGCGACATGTCGTCGCTCCACACACCGGTGGCGGCGATCACGGTGCGGGCGCGTACCTCGAACTCGGCGTCCGGCGAGCCGGCGGGCGCCTCCAGGTCGCGGACGCGCACGCCGGTGACCTCCCGGGCCTGGCGGATCAGGCCGACCGCGCGGGCGCTCGTCACCACAGTCGCGCCGAGGCTGGCCGCGGTGCGCGCCAGCGTCACCACCAGGCGGGCGTCGTCGACCTGGCCGTCGTAGTAGCGGATCGCGCCGGCCAGCTTGTCCGGCCGCAGGCTGGGGAAGATCCGCCGGGCGCCCTCGCGGGTGAGGTGCCGGTGCAGCGGCATGCCCCGCCCGCCGCCGAACACCCCGGCGAACGCGTCGTACGCGGCCACGCCGAGGCCGTAGTAGGAGCGGCGGAAGAACCGCCGGGGCAGGTCCCGCGCACCGCCCTCGGCGGGCAGCGGCACCAGGATCGGCACCGGCCGGACCAGGTGCGGTGCGAGCCGGGTGGCGAGCAGCCCGCGCTCGGTCAGCGCCTCGTGGACCAGGTGGAACTCCAACTGCTCCAGGTAGCGCAGGCCGCCGTGGATCAGCTTGCTGGATCGGCTGGACGTGCCGGCGGCGTAGTCACGCGCCTCCACGAGGGCGACCTTCAGCCCTCGGGACGCGGCGTCGAGCGCGGCGCCCGCTCCGGTCACGCCACCGCCGATGACCAGCACGTCGAACCGCTCGGCCCGGAGCCGGCGCAGGTCGTCGGCGCGGCGCTCGGCGGAGAGCCGGCCGGCCGTGGATCGGGACACACTCGGGTCACGCACCAGTCAACGGTAACCGTCCAGGGCGCGCGGCGACACGGCCCGGCCGTACCGTGATGACCATGCTGACCGGTCCGCCGCTCGTCCCCGTACCGCCGTCGCCACCGCGTCCGAGCGGGCCGTGGCCGGTCGTCGCGGCGGTGGCGACCGGGGTGTGGATCGTGCTGCTCACCGTGCCGGGCCAGATCATCGGCTGGCTGGCCGACCAGGTGGCGCTGGTGACCGGCACGGACCGGCCGGTGGTGGCGTGGCCGGTGGTCGCGGTGGCGACGGTGCTGCTGGCCGGCGCACCGGCGCTGGCGCTGGCGCTCGCGCCGCGTTCCCCGGCGCTGCGGGCGACCGGCCGGGCCTGGACCTCCGCCGTGGTGGCGCTCGGCGCGACCACGCTGCTGCGGGCGGTGCCGCCGGTGCACCACGAGGCGTACCTGGCCGCGCTGGCGATCACCGGCGCGGTGCTCGCGCTCGTCGCCGCCCGCCTCGGCCGCGTCCGGCCACCGGTCGTCGTGGACACGGTCCCGGAGGGCCGGTTCGGGCCGGTGTCGCTGCTCGCGGTCGCGGCCGGGCTGGCCGTGCTGCTGCCGTGGCCCTGGGTCGGCGCGCTGGGCGGTGCGCTGGAGACGCTTCTCGCCGGACTGGCCGCCGCCGCGCTGGGCGCGCTCGCCGGGGTGCTGCTCGGCACCGGTTTCTGGGCCTCGTTCGGGCCCGGCCCGGCCCGGCTGGTGCTGGTCGGCGGCCTGGTCGCGGGCGTCGCGCTGACGCCGCTCGCGGCCGGCGCCGGGCAGTCGGGCGTGCAGTTGCCGGCGCTGCTCCTGCTGCCGCCGCTCGGTTTCGTGCTGGCCGCACTGGAGGCGGCGGCCCGCCACGCGGGCCGGCCGGCCGGGCCCGCGCCGGCACGCTGGCTGGTCGGGCTCGCCCTGGTGGGACCGCTCGCCTTCACCGACCCGGAGGAGATCAGCATCCTGCTGGCCACCACCCGCGACACGCCGTTCTGGGTCGCGGTGGGCACCGGCGTGACGTTCGCCGTCGCGGTCGTCCTCGCCGTCGGGTACGGCGTCCTGCTCGCCCGGTCCCGCGCCCGCGCGCCCCGGCGCGGCCCGGCCGCGCTGGCCGCCGCCGCGCTGCTCGCCGCCGTCGCCGTCGTGTACGTCGTCCCCGGCCAGCCCGGACTGTACGGCGAGCGGCTACTGGTGGTGCTGCGCGAGCAGGCCGAGCTGACCGGCCTGCCGGCCGGCACGCCGGGCCGGGCCGGGCGGGACGCCCGGGCGACGGAGGTCTACCGGCGGCTGGTGGCGACAGCCGACCGCACGCAGGACGACCTGCGCGGCACGCTGACCCGGATGCGGCTGAACCCGACGCCGTACTACCTGGTCAACGCGATCGAGACGGACGGCGGGCCGGCGGTGCGCGCCTGGCTGTCCAGCCGCCCCGAGGTGGCCCGGGTGCTGGTCAGCCAGCGGGTGCGCCCGCTGCCCGCGCCCGCCCCGCAGGCGCGCGGCGACCTGCCGGCCCCGGCCGGGCCGGCCTGGAACATCTCACTGATCGGCGCGGACCGCGTCTGGTCGGATCTCGGGGTCACCGGGTCCGGTGTGGTGGTGGGCAGCTCCGACTCCGGGGTGGACGGCCGGCACCCGGCGCTCGCGGGCGGCTTCCGGGGCGGCGACGACTCCTGGTACGACCCGTGGGAGGGCCGCCGCGCCCCGGCCGACAGGGGTGGCCACGGCACCCACACGCTCGGCAGCGCGGTCGGCCGGGACGGGATCGGGGTCGCGCCCGGCGCGAGCTGGGTCGGCTGCGTCAACCTGGACCGCAACATGGGCAGCCCGGCCCGCTACCTCGACTGTCTCCAGTTCATGCTGGCCCCGTTCCCGCCGGGCGGGAACCCGCTCACCGACGGCCGGCCCTCCCGCGCCCCGGACGTGCTGACCAACTCGTGGGGCTGCCCGCCGGTGGAGGGCTGCGACCCGGGCGCGCTGCGACCGGCGACCGCCGCGCTGACCGCCGCCGGCATCCTGGTGGTCGCCGCCGCCGGGAACACCGGCCCGTCGTGCGGCTCCATCGCCGACCCGCCCGCGCCGTACCCGGACGTGCTGACCGTCGGGGCGGTGGACCGGCAGCGCCGCGTCACCGCCTTCTCCAGCCGGGGCCCGGCACCGGACGGCAAGGACAAGCCGGACCTGGTCGCCCCCGGCGCCGATGTGGTCTCGGCGATGCCGGGTGGCGGGTACGCGGCCCTGGACGGCACCTCGATGGCCACGCCGCAGGTGGCGGGCGTGGTGGCGCTGATGTGGTCGGCGAACCCGGCACTGATCGGGGACCTGGAGCGGACCCGGGCGATTCTGCGCGACACCGCCCGGCCGGTCGCGTCGCCCACCGACGCGTGCGGCGGACCGGGTGACGTCTCCGGCGCCGGGCTGGTCGACGCGTACGCGGCGGTGCGCGCGGCCACGACCGGTTAACAACCCTGTCCATTGACCTGCCGTATGCCCTAGGGTCGGCGTCCATGGACGTGGGGATCATCGAGCTGGGCCGGGACCGGCTGCCCGAGATGGTCGAGCTGTGCCGGCTGTCGCTCGACCTGCCGGAGGACGCGGCCGAGGCGTCAGCGGTGGTGGCCACCGTGGCGGAGCGGGCCGACGCCGACCGCCCGGTGCTGCGCCTCGGCGCGGTACGCGACGGCGCGCTGGCCGGCGTACTCGTCGGGTCGCTGTCGGCGGCGGATCCGCGCCTCGGCCACGTCGACCTGATCGCGGTCGCGCCGACGGAACGCCGTCAGGGCGTGGGCCAGGCGCTGCTGGGCGAGGCGGAACGGCGGCTGGGCGCGCTCGGGGCGGCCGAGGTGCTGCTCGCCGGGAACCCGCCGCACTACGCCTGGCCGGGCATCGACGTGCGCTACACGCCGGCGGTCTGCGCCGCGCTGCGGCTCGGCTACCGGCAGGACCGTACCGCCTGGAACATGACCGCCGACCTGGCCGAGGGGTCGGCGGCGCTGCGCTCCACCGAGGCCGCCGAGCAGCGACTGGCCGGGCGGGGCGTGACGGTACGCCGCGCGACCCCGGACGACCTGCCGGCGCTCACCGCGTTCGCCAGGTCCACGTTCGGCGGCACCTGGGACGGCGAGCTGGCCGGTTCGGTCGGGCGGCCGGACGCGGGCGCGCACCTCGCCGAGCGCGACGGCGCGATCCTCGGGTTCGCCGCGTACGGGTCGGCCCGGCCGAGCTGGTTCGGGCCGATGGGCACCGCGCCGGAGGCGGAGGGCTCCGGTATCGGCGGCGTGCTGTTGCGCCGCTGCCTGCGCGACCAGGCGGCGGCCGGGATCGGCGCGGCGCAGATCGGCTGGGTGGGGCCGGTGCCGTTCTACTCGAACGCGGCCGGGGCCCGGATCGAGCGGGTGTTCTTCCTCTACCGGAAAGCCATAAGCGGCGCATAGACGCCAATAGCGCCATTCGGTCTCCTTCGTCATCGACCGGGCTCTACGGTCGGGGCAGAGGAGGCGGTCCATGACCACGAATGACGAACGGGCCGAGGATCCGGCCGACGAGCGTCCCGCCCAGCTCCCGTTCGACCGGCTCGACATCGGCGACGCCGAGCAGCTCGCCGAACGCAGCGGCGCGGACCGGCAACCGGTGGAGGAGCCACGGCAGCCGGTGGACGAGCCGAGGCGGCTGCCACCGCCGTACGACAGGGCGCACAAGCGGCGCAACCAGCGCCGGCTGCCCACCTGACGGGTACGCGGAAGGGGGCGGGACCGCTGACGCGGCCCGCCCCCTTCGGCGTACTGGATGGAGCTGGACTCAGAAGTCCATCTCCCCGCCACCCGGGCCAGCCGGGGCGGCCGGGGTCTTCTCCGGCTTGTCCGCCACGACGGCCTCGGTGGTGAGGAACAGCGCGGCGATCGAGGCGGCGTTCTGCAGGGCGGAACGGGTCACCTTGGCCGGGTCGATGATGCCCGCGGCCAGCAGGTCGACGTACTCGCCGGTCGCGGCGTTGAGGCCGTGACCCGGGTCGAGGTTGCGGACCCGCTCGACGACGACGCCACCCTCCATGCCGGCGTTGACGGCGATCTGCCGCAGCGGGGCGTCCAGCGCGACCTTGACGATCTGCGCGCCGGTGGCCTCGTCGCCGGCCAGGTCCAGCTTGTCGAAGGCGGTCTTGCCGGCCTGCACCAGCGCGACGCCACCACCCGGGACGATGCCCTCCTCGACGGCGGCCTTCGCGTTGCGGACGGCGTCCTCGATGCGGTGCTTGCGCTCCTTCAGCTCGACCTCGGTGGCCGCGCCGACCTTGATCACCGCAACACCGCCGGCCAGCTTGGCCAGACGCTCCTGCAGCTTCTCCCGGTCGTAGTCGGAGTCGCTCTTGTCGATCTCGGCCCGGATCTGGTTCACCCGGCCCTGGATCTGGTCGGCGTCGCCGGCACCGTCGACGATGGTGGTCTCGTCCTTGGTCACCACGACCTTGCGGGCGCGGCCCAGCATCTCGAGGCCGGTCGCGTCCAGCTTGAGGCCGACCTCCTCGCTGATGACCTGGCCACCGGTGAGGATGGCGATGTCGGTCAGCATGGCCTTGCGGCGGTCACCGAAGCCCGGCGCCTTGACGGCGACCGACTTGAAGGTGCCACGGACCTTGTTGACCACCAGGGTGGCCAGGGCCTCGCCCTCCAGGTCCTCGGCGATGATCAGCAGCGGCTTGCCCGACTGCATGACCTTCTCCAGGATCGGGAGCAGGTCCTTCACCGACGAGATCTTGCTGTTGACGATCAGGATGTACGGGTCGTCGAAGACGGCCTCCATACGCTCCGGGTCGGTCATGAAGTAGGCGGAGATGTAGCCCTTGTCGAAGCGCATGCCCTCGGTGAGCTCGAGCTCCAGGCCGAAGGTGTTGCTCTCCTCGACGGTGATGACACCTTCCTTGCCCACCTTGTCCATCGCCTCGGCGATGATCTCGCCGACGCTGGGGTCGGCGGCGGAGATGGAGGCGGTGGAGGCGATCTGCTCCTTGGTCTCCACGTCCTTGGCGAGCTTGAGCAGCTCCTCCGAGACGCTGGCCACGGCCGCCTCGATGCCCCGCTTCAGGGCCATCGGGTTGGCGCCGGCAGCCACGTTGCGCAGACCCTCACGGACCAGGGCCTGGGCCAGGACGGTCGCCGTCGTCGTGCCGTCACCGGCGACGTCGTCGGTCTTCTTCGCGACCTCCTTGACCAGCTCGGCGCCGATCTTCTCGTACGGGTCCTCGAGCTCGATCTCCTTGGCGATGCTCACACCATCGTTGGTGATGGTGGGGGCACCCCACTTCTTCTCGAGCACGACGTTGCGGCCCTTGGGGCCGAGCGTCACCTTCACGGCGTCGGCGAGCTGGTTCATGCCCCGCTCGAGGCCGCGGCGCGCCTCTTCGTCGAACGCGATCATCTTGGCCATACGGCGTTGTCCTCCTGGACACTCACGGGCCACCCGGGATGCCCGGATGGGCCGTCTGGTGTACGCACCTTGGGGACGTCGCCACCTGGCGACGACGACGTCTCCTCGGTCGGGCCGGACAGCCCGCGACGACCGGCCTCGTACCGCTCCGGTGCCACCTGGGACACCGGTGCGGCCGTGGCCCTACCGCCCCGACCTTCTGGCACTCACCGTACGCGAGTGCCAATGACTTGTTTAGCACTCTCCCTAGCCGAGTGCAAGCACGACAGCCCCGCTCAGCCGAGTTCCGCCGCCAGCTGGGCCGCGCTCACCGGGCCTTCCTGGGCCCGTTGCTCGGCGTACGTGACGACCAGCCCCACCTGCTGCGCAAGGTAGGCCGGGACAGCCACCACGGCGCTGAGAACGGTCATCGTCACCGCGCCGATCGCGGTGCCCACCGCACCCAACGGCTCGACCCCGAACACCGCCGTGTTGATCCCGCTCAGCACGACGTCCAGCAGCGCCGCCGCGACCAGCGCCGCCACCACGAGCATGACCCGGCCCAGCACCATGAGGAACCGGCTGTGGAACAACCGCCACGACCGCCCGACCGGGTCACTCCGCTCGAACAGGTAGACCGGACCGAACAGGACGAGCGCGACGGCGACGTAGACGCCGGGCAGCAGGCAGAAGCAGGCGCCGAGCGTGACCAGCAGCGACACCACGATGGTCCAGCCCCAGAGCCCGAGGGCACGGCTCAGCCCGTACCGGAGGGCGGCACCGAGCCCGGCCGGCTCACCGGCCGCCTGCCGGGTCATCACCCAGGTTCCCGCCGCCCAGCCCATCGCCTGGAGCGCGCCGAAGATCAGCCCGGCGAACAGGATCGTGCCGTAGAAGCCGAGCGTCTGCTGCCAGAAGCCCTCCGGCAGCCTCGGTGAGCCGTCCGGCGCGGTCGCCATCTGCCCGTCGGGGGCGACGAGGAGCGTGAGGACGCCGATCACCGCCGCCGGGAGGACCTGGGTGAGCAGCACGATCGGCACGAGCTGCCGCCAGCCGCGCCGCAGCGCTCCCCAGCAACGGGCGAACCAGGGGCCGATGCCCGCGTGCGGCGGGTTGACGAGCGGGTCCTGCGGGTTGATGCCGGAAGGCCAGCCGCCGGGCATCGGGTAGGCGGCGCCGGGCATCGGATGCGGCGGGTACCCGGGGCCGGGCCAGCCCGCCTGCGGAGCACCGCTCGGGTGGCCCGGCGTGGGGTAGCCGGGCATCGGGGGGTAGCCGGAGGGCGGGACGGCACCCGGCGCGGTCCAGCCGGACTGGGCGCCCCAGCCCGGGGTCGGGGTGCCGTGTGATCCGCTCTGGCCCGGCGGGTACGTGGCGGGCGGACCGCCTCCACCGGGCGGGGTGGCCGGGTCGGCGGGCGCGGCCGGGCCGGGCGGGTTCGGGTGGGGGGGCTGCGCTCCGGACCCGGGTTGCTGCGGAATGCTCGGGCCGTAGCCGGTCTGGTCGGCCCACGGATCGGCGGGTGCCGGGTCGGGAGCGGGCACGGACGGCCCGGTGGCCCTCGACGACGTCGGATCGGTGGCCGGGGGCGCGGTCGGGTCGGCCGGTGGACCGGACGGCGTCGGCGGCACCGGTTCGGCGGGACCCGGCGGAGGCAGATCGGACACGAGCCCTCCTCAGCGGCTACGGCTGGAACGGCTCTCGATCTTCCACTGTGCGCGCTCGCACCGCAGCCCCCCGATCGGCGGACCCGGCTGCGGAACCGCCCGGCGGGCGGAGGTCAGGCGATGACGCGGACGCGCTCGGCCTGCGGACCCTTCTGCCCCTGCGCGATCTCGAACTCGACCCGCTGGCCGTCGTCGAGCGCCTTGTAGCCGTCCATCTCGATCGCGGAGAAGTGGACGAAGACGTCCTGCCCGCCGTCGACGGCGATGAAGCCGTAGCCCTTTTCGGCGTTGAACCACTTCACGGTGCCCTGTGCCACGGTGCACTTCCTCACTCTGCGCGGCGTTCCAAGACCCGGAAACCGGCGGACCGGCACCGGCGGTGCACAGGCTCAGCAATCGGCGATGCTGAATTCAGTGACCGAAATCGCACGCTACACGAGGCGTGACGACGGCGCACGACCACAAATCGGGCATATTCCGGGGGTTGGATGGCCCGGTCGCACACGCGCGCCGGGCCGTCCGGTATGCATGCGGCATGACCAGCGCGACCACCATGACCACCGTCCGCCGGGTCCGGCCGGAGGACGCCGCACGGATGCGGGCGCTCCGGCTGGAGATGCTGGCCGACGCCCCGCTGGCGTTCCTGGAGACAGTGGCCGAGGCCGCGGCCCGGCCGCACACCGAGTTCGCGGCCCGGATCGCGGCCGTCTCCCGTGGCGACCACACCGCGCAGTTCGTGGCCGACCCGGGCGGCCGCCTGGTCGGCCACGCCGGCGGCACCGCCGCGCCGGACGAGCCGGGCCTGACGCTCGTCTACGCGGTCTACGTGACACCGGCCCGGCGGGGCAGCGGCCTGCTCGCCGCGCTCGTCGACGAGGTGGCCGCCTGGTCGCGCGCCTGCGGGCGGCCCGAGCTGATGATGGAGGTGGTGGTCGGCAACGACCGCGCCTACCGGGCCTATCAGAAGCTGGGCTTCGTGGACACCGGGGTACGGGTGCCGCACCCCCGCATCACCGGTCTGTACGAACTCCAGATGCGCCGCCCCGCGTGAGGCCGACCGGGCGCAGTTGTTAAAAGGGGGCCCCTCCTCTACCGGAGGCGTTAAGAAGGGGCCCCTCCTTTCAGGAGTGGCGGCGGCTCTGGACGATGCGGAACCGGTTCGCGACGTACGCGCCGTCGGTGAGCGCCGAGTTGGCCGCCGCGTTCGCGCCGGAGCCGTGGAAGTCGGAGAACGCCGCCGACTGGTTGACGAACACCCCGCCGGTGAGGTTGCAGGACAGGTGCACCCCGGCGTCGATGGCTGCCTTCTCGGCCTCGTCCAGCACCGCCTCGTCGGTCGAGTAGACGCCGGCGGTCAGCGCGCCCTTCTCCCCCACCGTCTCGCGCATGATGCGCAGGCTGTGCTCGGTCGAGTCGGTGGCGATGGCGAACGAGATCGGGCCGAACCACTCCCGCGAGTAGATCGCGGTGTCGGAGGCGTCCAGCTTCACCACCGTCGGCGTACGCACCACCGCGCCGGGGAAGGACGGGTGCTCGACGGTGCGCGACTCCAGCACCGGCTCGCCGACCTTGGTGACCTCCTCCAGCCGCTCCAGCACGCCGTCGTTGACGATCGCGCCGGTCAGCTCGACGCCCCGGGCCGGGTCGGCGGTCAGCTTGGCGACCGCGCCGGCGATCCCGGCGGCCACCTCGTCGAAGCTCTTGTGCCCCTGGTCGGTCTCGATTCCGTCGCGCGGGATCAGCAGGTTCTGCGAGGTGGTGCACATCTGGCCGCTGTAGAGGGTGAGCGTGAAGCCCAGGTTGCGGCACAGCCCGGCGAAGTCGTCGGTGGAGTCGATCACCACCGTGTTCAGGCCGGCCTTCTCGGTGTAGACGGCGGCCTGCCGGGCGTTCGCCTCCAGCCAGTCGCCGTACTCGGTGGAGCCGGTGAAGTCGACGATCCTCACGGCCGGGTGCAGGGCGAGCGTGGTGGCGAGCTTCTCGCCGTCCGTCTCGGTGGCGAGCTGCACCAGGTTCGGGTCGAACCCGGCCTCGGCGAGCACCTGGCGGGCGTACCTGACGGTGATCGCCAGCGGCAGCACCGCCCGCGGGTGCGGCTTGACCACCACCGGGTTGCCGGTGGCGAGCGAGGCGAACAGACCGGGGTACGAGTTCCAGGTCGGGAACGTGTTGCAGCCGATGACCAGCGCGACCCCGCGCGGCACCACGTGGAACGTCTTCGTCATCCGCAGCGGGTCGCCCTTGCCGGCGGCCTTCTCCCACCCGGCGGTCCCCGGGTGACGGGTCATCTCCGCGTACGCGTACGCGACCGCCTCCAGGGCCCGGTCCAGCGCGTGCGCGCCACCGGCCTGGAACGCCATCACGAACGCCTGGCCGCTGGTGAACTGCACCGCGTTCGCCAGCTCGAAGATGTTCCTGTGCAGCCGGTCCAGGATCTCCAGGCAGACACCGACCCGGGCCTGCGGGCCGGCGTCACGCCAGGCGGGCAGCGCGGCGCTCGCGGCGGACACCAGCTGGTCGGCGCCCGCGTGCGGGTAGCGCACGTCCAGCGCCACGCCGAACGGGCTGACCTCGGTGGCCACTGTGGTGCCGTCACCAGCCTGGTCGAGCGGGAAGTCGCCGCCCAGGTACGCCTCGAAGGCGGCCTTGCCGTCGGCGGCGGCGGTCTCGCCGTACACCCGGGGGCTGGGCGACTCGGGGTAGGCCGACCAGTACCCGCGCTCCGCGATGGCGGTCAGCGCCCGGTCGAGGGTCTCGCGGTGCCTGTCGTACAGGGGGTGCGGGGTCTCCGTCATGCCCGCCATCATGCAACAGAAAGGCACCAGATCAGTAGGGGCGTGTCACAACTCAGATCGTCAACTGCCAGTCGACGGACCCGGCGGCCGGGCGGTACCCGAGCCGCTCGTTGATCGCGACCATGTGCCGGTTCGCCACCGCGTTCCAGGTGTCGACGGCCCGCAACGCCGGTTCGTGCGCCAGCGCGTACGCCAGGTTCCCGGCCTTGCAGAGCAGGCCGAGCCGGTGGCCGCGGTGGTCGGGGTCGACCAGGGTGATCTGCTGCCAGGCATGGTCGGTGCTGCTCGCGTCAATGCTGAGCTGCGTCCACCCGACCAGGCGGCCGGTCGCCTCGTGCACCACGCCGGTGTTGTAGCGGCGTACGCCCCGGGCGTCCAGCGCCCGCTCCGCGTCGCGTACCCGCGCCGCGTCCACCTGCTCCGGCTCCCAGTCCAGCTCGCCCATCGGGGCGTCGAGCAGCAGCCGGCCGTCCAGGTAGGCGACGTCCGCGACGTACTCCTCGGGGGTGTGGTCGCGCCACCGCACCGGCCGGTAACCGGTCGCCGCGGCGCGGGCTCCGGCCAGCAGCGCGGCCAGCCGGTCGCGGTCGAGCCCGGCCACGTCGAGGCGGCGGCGGACGTCGGCCAGCGCCGGTTTCGCGCCCATGGCGGCGGCGAACGCGGCGCCGGGGAAGCCCCGGTCCTCCTCGCCGGGCAGCGCGGCGGTGGTCGAGCCGACAAGGCGTTTGCCGCCGTGCTCGCGGAGCAGCCGCACGCCGTGCTCGTGCAGCACGCGGCCGATGCCGCGCCGCCGGTACGCCGGGTCGACGGTCAGTTCGACGGTCGCGTTCTCGGTGTTCTCGATCGTGTGCAGGTGCAGCCGGAGCCAGCCCACCGGCAGGCCGTTCAGGCGGGCAACGAGCCAGCGTCCCTCGATGCCGGGCATCGGGTGCGACAGCAGCGCCTCGAAGCGGCGGCGGCAGGTCGGCGGAAGGTCCGGCTCGTCGACGGCCTGGGCGGCGCACGCGATCCGGTACGCCGCGTCGAGCGTCTGCCGGTCGGCGGGATCCAGCGGTGTCACGGTCAGCGTCATGTCACCCAGGGTGCGCCGGACACAGCGAAGAGGCCAGCGGTTTCCGCTGGCCTCTTCGGACGTTGGTCGGGAGGGACGTCCGCACAACGCCTCCGGCGTTGGGTCGCAAGAACTTGAAAAGTCTCCGGCGGATGCCCTCCCGCACGAAGCATCTTGCGCCGTCCGGTTCCTGCCGTCAAGTCCCTGAGGGCGGCTTTCTGGCACTCAGCGCACATCACCGGTTACCCACCGGTCTCACCCGATCCCCCACCCGGGCGAGCCCTCCTCCCCCACCCGGCCACCCTCACCCCCGGCCCCCCGGCCCCGGCGCCCCGCCCCGGTGATCAAGCAGTTCGTGTCCCGGAACGGCCCGGCCGAGGACACGAACTCCTTGATCATCGGGGCGGAGGGAGGGGAAGGGAGGGGGAGAGGCGTTGGCGTCAGGACAGGAGGTTGGCGTCTCGGGCGGCACGGAGGGAGGGCTTGATGCGGTGGGTGGGGCCGACCTCGCCGGCCACCGCGTCGAGCGTCTTCAGGCCCTCGCCGGTGTTGAAGACGACGGTCTCGGCGGCCGGGTCGAGCCGCCCCGACTCCACCAGCTTGCGCAGCACCGCGACAGTCACGCCGCCCGCCGTCTCGGCGAACACCCCCGTGGTACGGGCGAGCAGCCGGATGCCGGCGCGGATCTCGTCGTCGTCGGCGTAGTCCATCCAGCCGCCGGTACGGCGTACCGCCTCCAGCGCGTACAGCCCGGCCGCCGGGTCGCCGATGTTCAGCGACTTGGCGATGCCGGTCGGCTTGACCGGCGTGATCGTGTCGGTGTCACCGTGCAGCGCGGTGGCGATGGGGTTGCACCCGGCCGACTGCGCGCCGAACACCTTCCAGCCACCGGCCGGTGCCTCGACCAGCCCGATCTCGACCAGCTCGGCGAACGCCTTGTCGATCTTGGTGAGCAGCTCGCCGCTGGCCATCGGGATGACCACCTGGGCCGGGATACGCCAGCCGAGCTGCTCGGCCACCTCGTAGCCGAGCGTCTTGGAGCCCTCGGCGTAGTAGGGCCGCACGTTCACGTTGACGAACGCGGTGTCCTCGAACTCGTCGGTCTCCACCAGCTCGCCGCAGAGCCGGTTCACGTCGTCGTACGAGCCGTCGATGGCGACCAGGTCGCCGCCGTAGACGGCGGTGGTGACGACCTTGCCCTGCTCCAGGTCACCGGGGATGAAGACGATCGACGGCACGCCCGCCCGGGCCGCGTGCGCGGCGACGGAGTTGGCGAGGTTGCCGGTGGAGGCGCAGGCGTAGCGGGTGAAGCCGAGCGACCGGGCCGCGGTGAGCGCCACCGAGACCACCCGGTCCTTGAACGAGTGAGTGGGGTTCGCGCTGTCGTCCTTGACCCAGAGCGGCGCGGTGAGCCCCAGCTCGGCCGCCAGGTGCGGGGCGGCCACCAGCGGGGTCAACCCGGGGTCGAGCGTGACCCGGGTGGCCGGGTCCTGACCGGCCGGCAGCAGCGGCGCGTACCGCCAGATGTTCTCCGGGCCGGACTCGATCTGCTCGCGGGTGACGGTGGCCAGGGCGGCGGTGTCGTAGTCGACCTCCAGCGGCCCGAAACACTCGTAACAGGCGTGCTGTGCGGCCAGCGGGTACCGCGCCGAACAGGCGCGGCAGACCAGGGCGCGGGCCGGGCTGAGGGTGGTGTCGATACCGGTGGCGACGGGAAGCGTCGACGTCATGTCGAGGAGGTTCCTCTCATCTTTCCCCGCATCGCCGGGTGCGGCGGGGACGGAATTGGCACCTGCCCGCTGTCGCTCGTCATCGAGCGCACGGGTGGTTGCCGGGGCGTCTTCGGGCCGTATCCCTCAGCCCCTCTGGATGAGGTATTCAGTTGTGCCGTCGAGTCTATGCGCTGCTCACGGCCGTGCCACCCGGGGATCCCACGCTGTGGGCACCGTCCGGGCCCGCCGGGTGGCATGATCACCGGATGCGCGGATCGGCACGCCTGGCCGGGGCCCTCACCGGCGTGACGCTGCTGGCCGCCTGCGCCCCGGCGCGGGGACCCGCCGACCGGCGGCTGCCCGACCCGCCGCCGTCCGCGGCAGGCGTCGACCCGCTGACCACGGTGCCACCGCGGCCCGGCGCTCCCACGGCCGACCCGAGGCCCGCCGCCACCTGCTCCCCGGAGGGCATCGCGATCACCGAGCTCGGGGTGAGCGCCGCGATGGGGTTGCGGGCGATGGGCCTGGAGCTGGTCAACTGCGGCGACCGGCCGTACGAGCTGCGCGGCTATCCGGCGGTGACGCTCCGGGACGCCGACGGCGACCCGACCAGGGTGCGGGTCATTCCGGGTGCCGCACCGATCACCTCCGGCTTCGACCAGCCGCCCACCCGGATCGTGCTGGCTCCCGGCGAGCGGGCCCGGCGCGGCGCTGATCTGGCGGAACCTGGTCACCGACGCGACAGTGGTGGCCACCGACGGCACCGAACTCGACGTCGCCCCGGTGGCCGGCCGGCCCGCGTACCCGGTGGCCCTGGACGGGCCGATCGACCTCGGCAACACCGGCCGGCTGGGCGTCAGCGCGTGGAAGCGCCAGAAGCCCGGTGCGGCCACCGGCACGCCCACGCCGGCCGCACCACCGCCGCCCACGACCCCGCCGGTCAACCCGCTGTAGAACCGGAGTCCGGTACGGGCGCTGCCGTACCGGACTCCGGTCCACCGGTGCGGACTCAGGCCGCGACCGAGGCCGTCGGGACCGCCGCGGGCTCGGCGGTGGTGGCACGGCGCCGGGCGAGCAGCGCGTCGAGCGCCCAGTTTCCCGGGCCGAGCACTGCCACGAGCAGGAACGACCAGCAGAAGAGCGCGGCCAGCTCGCCGCCGTTGCGGATCGGCAGCAGGCCGTGCGGCTGGTGCACCACGAAGTACGCGTACGCCATCGAGCCGGAGGCGAGCAGCGCCGCCGGCCGGGTGAACAGGCCGACGAACACCAGCGCGCCGCACACGAGCTGGATCAACGCCGCCCACCAACCGGGCCAGGTGGCGAACGGAACGGCCGCACCGGAGCCCTGGTTGCCACCGAGGACGCCGAATATCGACGCGGCGCCGTGGCATAGGAAGAGCACGCCCACCACCGCGCGGAACAGGGACAGCACGGGGCCGCTGAGCTGGGACGGAATCATGTGGGACCTCCTGGGACGGGTATCTGACACACCCCAGGATGACGATCACATATATCGATGTTAATCGATTTCTTTGCAGGCGGGACAATCCCTTGGGAACGCTCCCATGATATGGGCGGCGGTGCTCACGCGACACCCCGCCGGTCACCTCAGCTCGTGACGTCCTTGCGGGTGAACCGCCAGAAGGCCAGGCCCCAGAACAACGTGGCGTAGACGACCGCGGAGAACGCGCCCCTCACCACGTCGTCGGTCTGCGTCGGCGTCGACAGCAGGCCCAGCCACGCGCTGCTGTAGTGGGTCGGCAGCAGGTTGCGCAGCCCGCCCAGCGCGGTGATCTGGTCCAGGATGCTGGACAGGATCCACAGCAGCACCGCGCCGCCGACCGCGCCGAGCGCGGCGTCGGTGGTCACCGACAGCAGGAACGCCAGCCCGGCCACGACCAGCAGCACCACCGCCAGATAGCCGAGCACGCCGAGCAGCCGCAACAACCCGTCCGCCGGCGCCAGCTCGGCCGAGACCTGGCTGCTCAGCGGCTTCCAGCCGTACCGCAGGGTGCCGGCCAGCAGCGCGGTGCCGGCGAGCAACAGCAGGGCCAGCCCGGAGTACGCGAGCGCGACGACCAGCTTCACGGCGAGCAGCCGGGCCCGGGGCACCGGCACGGCCAGCAGGTAGCGCAGGCTGCCCCAGCTCGCCTCGCTCGCCACCGTGTCACCGCAGAACAGCGCGACCACCACGACCAGCAGGAACGACGCGGACACCAGGATCGAGAACAGGGTGAAGTTGAGCCCGCCCGAGGTCGCCAGGTCGGCCAGGCTGGAGAACTCGCCCCGCCCGCCGCCGTCGTCGTCCCCGGCGTCGAACTGGAACGCCACCAGGATGATCAGCGGCAGCAGCACCATGAACCCCAGCGCGAGCTGGGTACGCCGGCGCGACGCCTGCCGCCGGAACTCCGCGCCGAACGGGAGCGTGGCCGAGGGCCGGTAGCCCGCCGCCGCCCCGCCCGCGCCCGGCCCCGGCCTACCGGACGTGCCGCCACCAGGCGACGATGCCACAGACGAACCCGCCATCACCGGTCCCCGCTTCCCCGAGAGTTCTCGCCCACCAGGGCGAGGAACGCGTCCTCCAGGCGGCGCCGGGGCACCACCCGGTCCACCCCGATACCGGCGCGGACCAGTTCGGCCACCACCTCGCTGCGGGCGGTGCCGTTGGTGTCGACCACCAGCCCGCCGTCGCCGTCGGGCAGCACCCGTACGCCGTCGAGCCGGTCGAGCACCGTCCGCGCCGCATCAGGGTCGCTCACCTCGAACAGCACGCTCGGCGACTCGCCGACGATCTCCTCCACCGGGCCGGACGCCACGATCCGCCCCTTGTTCACCACCACCGCGTGCGTGCAGGTCTGCTCCACCTCGGCCAGCAGGTGGCTGGAGACCAGCACCGCCCGGCCGTCGGTGGCGTAGCGCTGGAGCACCCGGCGCATCTCGGCGATCTGCGGCGGGTCCAGCCCGTCCGTCGGCTCGTCCAGCACCAGCAGCTCGGGCAGGCCGAGCATGGCCTGGGCGATGGCCAGCCGCTGCCGCATGCCGTGGCTGTACTTCTTCGTCCGCCGGTGCACCGAGTCGCCCAGGCCGGCGATCTCCAGCGCCTGGTCGAAGTGCGCGTCCTCCCACGGCCGGCCGGTCGCCCGCCAGTACGCCTTGAGGTTGTCCAGTCCGGACAGGTGGGGCAGGAAGCCCGGCCCCTCGACCAGCGCGCCGATGCGGGAGAGCACCGGCGAGCCGGGCACCAGCCGGTGACCGAAGACGTAGATCTCCCCGGCGGTGGGCTGGGTCAGCCCCATCAGCACCCGCAGCGTCGTGGTCTTGCCCGCACCGTTGGGCCCGAGCAGGCCGACCACCTGGCCGGGATGCACCTCGAAGTCGACGTCGGAGACCGCGACGAAGCCGTCCGCGTACTCCTTGCGCAGGTTGCGCACGGCGAGCGGGACGCCCGCGTACTCCGGGTGCACGGAGTCGTCCTGGCGGCGGTGCCGGCGGCGGGTGAGCAGCACGACCACGACGAGCCCGGCCACGATCGCGGCCAGCAGGCCGGCCAGCGCCCAGCGCCAGATCGCCGCCGTGGTGGGGATCGGCGCGGCGTCGACGGTGGGCAGCGTCAGCGGCCCGTCCGCGAGCGCCACCGTGTGCACGGCCGGTTCGGCCGGCGAGGCGTACGCCTGGTCCGACGTCGCCACCACGAGCCGCAGCCGGTGCCCGGCCTCGACCCGCCGGACGATCCCCGGCAGCGTGACGGTGACCGGCGTGGCCGCCTCGACGGTGGGCGGCAGGCCGGTCAGGCGCACCGGCGCGACCAGGCCGGACGGCAGCGTCGCGGCGCCCTGCGGGTCGACGTCGTAGAGCTTCACGAACAGCACCGCCTCGCCGGTCGCGGAGGCGGCCCTGATCCGCACGGTGGGCGCGCCCACCACGTCCACCGGCTCGTCCAGCGGCGCCGACTCGAACCGGGCGTGCTGGCCGGGGATGTCACCGGCGACGCCGTCCAGCAGCGAGCCGAGCGCGCCCGCGAACGGCACCGAGGAGATCGCCGCCGGGTTGCCGTTCGGCGGTACGGCGACCGGCTGGGGCGGGCCGGCGAGCGTCACCTCGCGGCGGCCCTCCCCGGCCAGCCCCGGATAGTCGGCGGTACGGAAGCCGGTCGCCACCAGGCCCCGGTCCAGCGCGTCGAACCCGGCGATCCGGGAGAACGTGAACGTGTCGCCGGGCGCCGCCCCGTCCCCCTTGACGTAGTGGTCGAGCCACTGCGCGGTCAGGAACTTCACCCGGTCGGAGTCGGAGGTGGGTCCGGAGCCGCCGTCGTGGCCGCCGGTGAACCAGGCGACCCGCACCGGCGTGCCGGCGGCGGCGATGCCCCGGGCGTTGGCGTCCGCCTCGGCCAGCGGGAACAGCGTGTCCGCCTCGCCCTGCACCAGCAGCGTCGGCGACTTGATCCGGTCCAGCACGCCGGCCGGCGACGACCGGCGCAGCAGCTCGACCGCCGCCGCGTCGGCCCGGCCGGTGGTGGCGATGCGCAGGTACGCGGCGCAGACGTCGGCCGCGAAGCGCCCGCACGCCGGGTCGGCGGCGCCGGCCGGCGCGCGACCGGAACCGGTGCCCGGCCCGGCGCCCGGCTGCGGGCTTGGCGGGCCGGCCGACTCGGGAGCGCCCTCCGGCGCGGCGGCGGTGGCCCCGGAGAGCCCGGCCGGGCCGGAGCCGGCGTTCCCGCCGCCGCCGAAGAAGATGCCGGCCCAGCCCTTCTTGAACACGCCGTCGGCAGGCTGCCGGCCGCTGCTCTCCGGCAGGAAGGCCCGGGACAGGTCGTTCCAGGTGATCATCGGGACGATCGCGTCGATCCGTTGGTCCTGCGCGGCCAGCAGCAGCGCCAGGCCGCCGCCGTACGAGCCGCCGACCACGCCGACCCGGGGGTCGCCGGCCGCGTCGAGGCGGATGTCCGGGCGCTCGGCGAGCCGGTCGAGCAGGCGCTGCGCGTCCCGCACCTCGTAGTCGGGGTTGTCCAGGTGGATCTGACCGCCACTGCGCCCGAAACCGCGGGCGGTCCAGGTGAGCACCGCGTACCCACGGGCGACCAGGTCCTCGGCGTCCGGGCGGACCGAGTCCTTGGTGCCACCGAAGCCGTGCGCCAGCAGCACCGCCGGCACCCGCTTCGATGCCGACGCGTCCGCCGGCAGGTATAGCGTCGTGTCCAGATCGACCGGCTCGTCGCCGGAGGGCCCGGAACGCACTGTCACAGTCGTCGACTCGGTCCGGAAGTCCGCGCCGCGCGGCCGGGCCGTCCAGACCAGCGCGGCGGCGACGAGAACGATCACCACCACTGCGGCGACGGTGCGGCGCGGACGGCCGGCCAGGGCGCGCCGGAGCCGCGCGGCGGTTGATCTCATGCGGCACACGGTACGGGCCGGCGGCTGAGCATTCGCTGAGATCCGCCGTACGTCTGTCCGGTTGCACCGTTCGTCGCGTGGCGTCCCTCATCCGCCAAAGGTCCAGAGCATCCCAGCGAGACGTATTCGGATCATGTGAATTCACATCTACCGGCGCAAACCAGCGTCGATGTCACTTCTCGGCAACACGATCACACGCTACGTGCCTTTCGCCCCGACACAGGGTGACCCGAAGTGGACTGACGTGAAGCCGACTCATCGGCCGAGGTCACACCCGCATCCGGTTCGACTAATTTTCCGGTCCGGTGCACGGGACTGCGTACGGCGACCTCCCGGCGCACCGCCCGCCCCGCCGTCGCCGGAGGAGACACACCATGACAGTCCCCGCGTCGCGGGTCCGTCGGCGGCCCGCCGTACCGGGCCGTACGCTCGCCCTGGTGCTGGCACTGGCACTGCTGGCCCCGCTCGGGCTGATCTTCATCCAGGCCGAGCGCGACTACGCCGACGACCACGACCTGGCCAGCCGGGAACGGCTCGGCGTCCGCTACCTGCGCGCCCTCGGGCCGGTCACCGACACCCTGGTGGAGGCCCAGGCCATCGCCGTCGCCGAAGGCGCCGTGTCCCGCGCCTCGCTCGCCGCCGCCATCGAGGGCGTCGCGGAGGTGGACAACGCCGTCGGCGACGAGTTGCGCACCCACGAACGCTGGGCCGGGCTGCGGGCCAAGCTGGAGTCGCTGCCCGACCGCGGGATCGGCGACCCCGAGGCGGCGTACCGGGCCTACGGCGAGGCGTCCGACCTGCTGCTGGCCCTCTACCGCAAGGTACGGGAGAGCTCCGGCCTGATCCGCGACCCCCGCGCCGACTCGTTCTTCCTCCAGGACGGCATCGGCGGCGACCTGCCCACCGCGACGGTGCTGGCCGGACGGCTCGTCGACCTGGCCCGGCTGGCCGCCAAGCGCCCCGCCGACCAACGCGCGAGGACGGGCGCGGAGCTGGCCGAGCTGCGGGTCGCCGCGCTCGGTCCCGCCACCGACCTGGTCACCGACCTGCGCTCGGCGGTGGACAACTCGGAGAGCACCGACCTGGGCGCCAACGTGCTCACCCCGCTGGACACCTACCAGCGTTCGCTGGAGACGTTCGCGGTCTACTCGGCGCCCGGCGGCGGCCGGTCCGCCCCGGGCACCGACCAGCTCACCCGCGCCGGGCTCAGCGCGCAGAACGCCGCCAAGCAGCTCCGGACGGTCATCCTCGACCAGCTCGACGCGCTGCTGCGGGAACGGCTCGACGACCTGGATCGGGACCGGCTGCTGGGCCGGATCGCCGCCGGGGCGGCGCTGGTGCTGATCGCCGGGATCGTCGCTCTGCAGGTGGCCGCGCTGCGCCGGGACCGGTCCCGCACGGCCGCGGCACGCCGGGAGCCGGCCGGGGCCCCGCCGGCGGTCCCGCCGGCGCCGCCGCTCGCCGCGCCCGAGACCGACCGCCGGCCGGTCGCGGTGGGGCGCGGCATCGACTCCGACGGGTGGAGGCCGTTCGATGCTGCTCGGTAGCCTGCGGATCCGGGGCAAGCTCGCCCTGCTGGTGATCATCCCGCTGCTCAGCATGGTCGGGCTGGCCGTACCCGTGGTCATCGACCGGGTGTCCGCCGCCCGGCAGGCCGCCGACACCGCCGAGACCGTCCGCATCGCCAGCCGGGTCGGCAGCCTGGTCCAGGATCTCCAGCAGGAACGCCTGCTCTCGGTCGGGCTGCTGCTGCGGCGGGTGAGCCGTACCGAGCTGATCCAGAAGTCGGCGACCGTCGACGACCGGGTCGCCGACCTGCGCGCCGAGCCGCTGCCGGCGCCGGTCCGGGCGAGCCTCGACCAGGTACGCCGGCTGGAGGACGTCCGGAACGCCACGCTCGCCGGCCGCGCCACGCCGCAGCAGATCCTGACCGTGTTCGGCGAGGTCGACACCGCCCTGATCGACGCGCTGCGGCTGCCCTTCCGGGTGGACACCGACACCGCCGCCGGACGGCAGGTGCTCGCCCTGGACGCGCTGCTGCGCGTCGACGAGGCCCTCAGCTCGTGCACCACCCAGATCGTGCTGGTCAAGGCGACCGGCGACCCGCTGGTGTCCCGGGCGTTCGTGGCCTGCATGGCGGCGCTCAACGTCGACAACCGGCGGTTCCGCAAGCTGATCACGCCCGAGCAGCTCAAGGTGGCCGAGCTGGACGACGCGGCGGTGGCCGCCCGGACCAGCCCGACGTTCCTGGTGGACAGCCTCCGCGACCCGGACGGGGCGATCGCGCCGGTGCCGCTGGACGTGCTGTTCCCCTCGGCCCGCTCGATGATCACGCTGGGCCAGTTCGTGGAGAAGAAGGTCGTCGCGGACGTCATCGCCGAGACGCGCGCCCGGGAACGGGAGGCGCTGACCGCGGCCTGGCTGGTCAGTCTCGCGGCGGCGGCGATCCTGCTCGTCGTGGTGCTGCTGAGCATGACGGTGGCGCGTACGGTGGCCCGGCCGCTGAGCCGGCTCACCCGCTCCGCCGAGCGGGTCGCCCGGGTCACCGAGGCCGAGCTGACGCGGGTCGCCGACGACGAGTCCGAGAGCGTCCCCCCGGTACGCCTCGATCCGGTGGAGGTCAGCGCCCGGGACGAGATCGGCGACCTGGCCCGCGCGTTCGACAGGGTGCAGCACACCGCCGCCCGGCTGGTCGAGCGGCAGGTCGCCGGCCGGCGCAACGTGGCGCAGATGTTCGGCCACGTCGGCCGGCGTACGCAGAACCTCGTCGGCCGTCAGATCGCGCTCATCGACCGGCTGGAACGGCAGGAGACCGACCCCGGCCGCCTGGAGCACCTCTACCGGCTGGACCACATCTCCAGCCGGTTGCGCCGCAACGCGGGCAGCCTGGTGGTGCTCTCCGGCGCCACCGGCTCGGACGGCCACGTGGCGCCGGTCCCGCTGGCCGACGTGGTCCGGCTCGCGCTCGGTGAGATCGAGGACTACACCCGCGTCGACGTGGAGGTCGCGCCCGGCGTGGCGGCGGCACCCGCCATCGTCGGCGACCTGGTGCTGACGCTCGCCGAGCTGATGGAGAACGCCACCTCGTTCTCACCGCCGCACACCCGCGTGGTGGTGACCGGTGAGCTGACCGACGGCGGGGCCCGGCTGGTCGTGGTCGACCACGGCATCGGCCTGACCGAGGACCGGATGGTCGAGGAGAACGCCCGGTTCACCCGGCGGGAACGCCTCGACCTCGCCCCGACCGAGGTGCTCGGCCTGTTCGTGGTCGGCCGGCTGGCCCGCCGGCACGGCTGGAGCGCCCGGCTGAGCCACACCCCCGGTGGTGGCGTCACCGCCGCCCTGGAGATCCCGGCCGCCTCGCTCGTGATCCGCCGCCCCGAGCCGGTCGGCGTCAGCGCCGGCCGGGCCGCCGTGCCCGGCACCCGCGAGCCGGAGCCGCCGGCAGTGGAGGCGCCGGCCGGCTTCGACGTCGAGTTGCTGAGCCGGGCCACCCGCAGCATGTCCAGCGGTGACCCGTGGAACGCCTTCGGCAGCCAGGCCGGCGAGGCAGAACCGGCCGAGGAGCCGGGACAGCCCGGCGGCGGCCCGCCGCCGG
>NZ_JBEZGA010000024.1:0-80449 GCF_040649715.1 Micromonospora sp. NPDC048887
CGTCCTGAGCCAGGATCAAACTCTCCAACAAAAACTTGTCGAACAGCATCCTGACAACAAAAGTGTTGCCAAAGGAATCCCAACCAGCCAGACAACAGCCTGACCAGTCCGGGGTATAAAACAATTGGCACTGGCTTTACAAGCACCCTGTTGAGTTCTCAAAGAACAACCACACACCAACCAGAAACCCCGCATCAGCGGAATCCCCGTTTGGGGCAACCTCTCCAACCTACTCGGTCTTGCTTTCGTCGTCAACCTCGTGTTTTAGGTGATCAACTTGGCTCGACCAGACCCACGCTGACGCTCGCCGTTTCCGGCGGTCGTTGCTGTCGTGAGTTTCGGCGGACCGGCCGGCGCCGCTTCCGCGACCACCCGCCCGGCTCCCTGCCGGCTTTCGAACTCTACCCGGTCGGCTTCGCGTTCGCAACTCCGTCTCCCGGAGCTTCGAGCACCGCCCGAATCTCAGTCTGGCTCGGCGTCACCGCCACCAGCCTGGCGCCCGTTCTCGGCCGGTTTGCCCGGCCTCCCGCGTGCAGAGAGAAAGTTACGCGGACGCGCCGCCGAAGGCAAATCAATGATCGTCGTTGGCCGGGACGCGACCGTTTCCGCGATAAGCCGCGGTCGAAGGGGGTCGCCCGGAGCGGTGCCGTGCCAGAGTGGTCGGCATGGATGATCCGTCCCCGGTCCCGGCCGTCGCCGAGGATGCTCTCCTCGGGCTCCTGCTGCCGTTCTGGCAACTGGTGATCGGGGCCGTCGTGCTCGCCGTACTGGTGCTGTCGGTCAGACGCCTGGCCCGGCGCGGCCCCTCCCGGATGACCACCGCCCTGCTGGTCACGGCGGCGGCGATCGCCGGGATCGCCGCCCTGGGTCTGCTCCTGGGCGGCTGACCGGGTCAGAGCCGGCGGTTGGCCAGGCTGGGCAGCTCGCTGCGGATCGTCCGCAGCCGCTCCAGGTCCAACTCGGTGACCGCCAGCCCGGGACCGTCGGCGACCTGGCTCAGGACCGTCCCCCACGGGTCGACCACCATGCTGCGGCCGAAGCAGGTCCGGCCCGGGTCGTGGTCGCCTGTCTGTCCGGCCGCCGCCACGAAGCACTGGTTCTCGATCGCCCGCGCGCGAAGCAGCACCTCCCAGTGGTCCCGCCCGGTGTGCATCATGAACGCCGCCGGCACGACGAGCAGTTCGGCGCCGCCGTCGACGGCAAGCTGGCGGTACAACTCGGGGAACCGCAGGTCGTAACAGATGGACAGGCCCACCCGAAGACCCTCGACGTCGACCACCACGGGCTTCTCGCCGGGCGCGACGGTTGCCGACTCCCGGTAGGAGACGCGACCGGGGATCTCCACGTCGTACAGATGGATCTTCCGGTACGCGGCGGCGAGCGCGCCCTCGCGGTCGAAGACCAGGGAGGTGTTCCAGGTGTGCGCCGGGTCCGGACCGGCCTCGTGGAACGAGCCCGCGATCACCCACATGCCCAGGCGGCGGGCGGCCTCGGCGAAGAACCGCCCCACCGTGCCGTCGACCGGCTCGGCCGGCGGCATCCCGTCGGCGTGACCGAGGTAGTCGACGTACTCCGGAAGGAGGGCGAGATCCGCGCCGGCCGCCGCGGCCCTGACCAGCAGGGCCTCGGCGGCGGCGAGGTTCGCCGCCCGGTCGTCGCGGGCGTTGAGCTGGCAGACGGCGACACGCATGACCCGAGGGTACGGGCGGAAGCAGGCGTACGACAGGGCTCAGACGCTGGACAGCACGAGCGCGGCGGCGGCGAAGCCGAGCCCGGCCAGCTGCACCGGCCGCAGCCGTTCCCGGTCGATGACGAGCGCGAGCAGGACGGTGCTCGCCGGGTAGAGCGAGGCGATGGCGGACACCACGCTCAGATGTCCCCGTCCCGCGGCGGCGAGGAAGAACGCGTTGGCGGCCGCGTCGAGCAGGCCGGCGGCCACTGTCCAGCCGAACACCCACCGCCCCAGGCGCAGGCGCGTGCCGGTTCGGGCGGCGAGCGCGAGGCCGAACGTCACGGAGCTGAAGCGTATGGCGAGCACCGGCCACATGCCGGCGCTCTCGTCGGCCTGGCCGAGCAGCGCGAAGAAGACTCCGAAGAGCAGCCCCGCGGCGAGTGCCATGGTCAGGACGCGGCCGGAGACGCGGCGCGCGGCACCACGCTCCCCCATGCTGACGAGCCCGATGGCGACCACTGCGAGCCCGGCGCCGCTGAGCGCGACAGCGCCCGGGGAGTGGGCGAGGGCCAGGCCGGCGACGATCGGCACGATCGCCGCGGTGATCGCGGTGACCGGCGCGACGACGGCCATGACGCCGGTGGCCAGTGCGCGGTAGAGCAGGATGACGCCGCCCGCGCCGGCAATCCCGGCGAGCAGACCCCACCCCAGGTCGAGCGGGCTCGGGGTGCCGGGCACGACGAGAACGAGCACCACCAGCAGTGGGAGACTGAGGATCTGTGACACGACGGTGACGGCGATCGGGTCGGCGCGTTGGGACGCCTTGCCGCCGCAGAAGTCGGCGGTGCCGAAGGTGACCGCGGACACGGCGGCGAAGACAACGGGAAGCACCCGGAAGTCGTACCACAATAGTGACCATGAAGGACAGTGTGATGACCGACGCTAGCGGACGGGTGGGCGCGGTGACCTCCGCGGTCGCCGGCCAGGTACGTGAGTTGCGAGCGGCCCGCGGCTGGTCCTTCGAGGAACTGGCCGGCCGGTCCGGCGTCAGCAAGGGCATGCTCGTGCAGATCGAGGGCGCCCGCACCAACCCGAGCATCGGCACGCTCTGCCGGGTCGCCGACGCATTCGGCGTGAGCATCGCCCGGCTGCTGGAGCCGGCCGAACAGAGCACCGCACGGGTCAGCGCGGTGGACGAGGCGCCGGTGCTGTGGCGCGGGCCCAACGGCGGAGTCGCCCGCCTGCTCAGTGGTCTCGGCGAGCCCGGCCTGGTCGAGCTCTGGGAGTGGCGGATCGAGCCCGGCGAGGAGCTGCGCTCCCCCGACCACGCCCACGGCACGCGGGAGATCCTGCACGTCCTCGACGGCACCGCGACCGTCACGGTCGACGGCGTCGACCACGAGGTACGCGCCGGCGAGACGGTCGAGTTCCACGCCGACCGGGAGCACGGCTACCGCACGGACGGAGACGAGCCGGTACGCCTGATGATGGTGGTGGTGACCCCGTCGGGCGAGTGGGATCGGCGGGCCCGTTCACGCGGACCGCGCCCGGGCTGACCCGGGCACGGTCACGACGGCGGTCAGGCCGACTTCTCCTCGCGGTCCCGCCGGCGCCGGCCGGTGAACTCGCGGGGCACGATCGTCGGGTTGACGTTCTCCAGGACGACCTCGCGGGTGATCAGCACCCGGGCGGCGTCGGGGTTGCTCGGCACCTCGTACATCACGGAGAGGAGGACCTCTTCCATGATCGCCCGCAGGCCCCGGGCGCCGGTGCCGCGGAGCATGGCCTGGTCGGCGATGGCCTCCAGCGCGGGCGGCTCGAACTCCAGCTCGACGCCGTCCAGCTCGAACAGGCGCTGGTACTGCCGGACCAGCGCGTTGCGCGGCTCGGTGAGGATGCGTACCAGGGCGCTGCGGTCGAGGCTGCGCACGTTGGTGATCACCGGAAGCCGGCCGATGAACTCGGGGATCAGCCCGAACTTCAGCATGTCCTCCGGCATGACCTGGCTGAAGATGTCGTCGGTCGACCGCTCGGAGACCGACCGCAGCCGGGCGCCGAAGCCGGTGCCGCCGGAGCCGGTGCGGGCCTCGATGATCTGATCCAGCCCGGCGAACGCGCCACCGCAGATGAACAGCACGTTCGTGGTGTCGATCTGGATGAACTCCTGGTGCGGATGTTTGCGCCCGCCCTGCGGCGGCACGTTGGCCACAGTGCCTTCGAGCATCTTCAGCAGCGCCTGCTGCACGCCCTCGCCGGAGACGTCCCGGGTGATCGACGGGTTCTCCGACTTGCGGGCGATCTTGTCGACCTCGTCGATGTAGATGATGCCCGTCTCGGCGCGCTTGATGTCGTAGTCGGCGGCCTGGATGAGCTTCAGCAGGATGTTCTCGACGTCCTCACCGACGTAGCCCGCCTCGGTGAGCGCGGTGGCGTCGGCGATCGCGAACGGGACGTTGAGCATCCGGGCGAGCGTCTGCGCCAGGTGGGTCTTGCCGCAGCCGGTCGGGCCGAGCAGCAGGATGTTGGACTTGGCCAGCTCGACACCGTCGGTGCCGGAACCCGGGGCACCCGCGGCCTCCGCCTGGATCCGCTTGTAGTGGTTGTAGACCGCTACGGCGAGCGCCTTCTTGGCCTGCTCCTGACCGACGACGTAGTTGTCGAGGAACTGGCAGATCTCCATCGGCTTGGGAAGCTCTTCCCACTTCACCTCGCCGGACTCGGCCAGCTCCTCTTCGATGATCTCGTTGCAGAGATCGATGCACTCGTCGCAGATGTAGACACCGGGGCCCGCGATGAGCTTCTTGACCTGCTTCTGCGACTTGCCGCAGAAGGAGCACTTCAGTAGGTCGCCGCCGTCACCGATCCGTGCCACCTACGTTCTCCCTGCACTCATCGGCCGGAACGCCGGCCCTGACCTGCGAGCGCCGGAGCGCCCGTCCGTCCTGTCGTCCCACCATGCTGTCGAGTCCACCCGATCCGACCGGCGGAGCGGTACAGACCCGACGTTACCCGGTGGCCGGGTTTTCTCCGACCCCCAAAACGGGTGTGTCAGAGGTCGACCGGGAACGATACCCCGATCGACCTCCGACCACACCTTGATCAGCCTGCGGCGTGCGACGCCAGCAGACCCTTCTTGCGGCTGGTCAGAATCGTGTCGACCAGCCCGTACTCCTTGGACTCCTCGGCCGTCATGATCTTGTCACGGTCGATGTCCTTGCGGACCTGCTCGATCGGGCGATTGCAGTGGCGGGACAGCATGTCCTCCAGCTGCGTCCGCATCCGGAGGATCTCCCGCGCCTGGATCTCGATGTCCGAGCCCTGGCCGTAACCGCCCTCGGTGGCCGGCTGGTGGATGATGATCCGGGAGTTGGGCAGCGCCATCCGCTTACCCGGGGTGCCCGCGGAGAGCAGCACCGCCGCCGCGCTCGCCGCCTGCCCGAGGCAGACGGTCTGGATGTCCGGGCGGACGTACTGCATGGTGTCGTAGATCGCCGTCATGGCGGTGAAGGAGCCGCCGGGCGAGTTGATGTACATGATGATGTCGCGGTCCGGGTCGGTGCCCTCCAGCGTCAGCAGCTGGGCCATCACGTCGTTCGCCGACGCGTCGTCCACCTGGACGCCGAGGAAGATGATCCGGTCCTCGAAGAGCTTGTTGTACGGGTTGGACTCCTTCATCCCGTACGACGTGCGCTCGACGAACGACGGCAGGACGTAGCGGTTGTGCACGGCCGCGAACTGGGGCGGCAGGCTCAGGTCGGTCATCGTCAGCTCCTCGGTCAGCTCAGGGTCCCGGCGCCATCCGGAACCTGCGCGGCCCCGATGATCACCTTGTCGATGAAGCCGTAGTCCATGGCCTCCTGGGCGGTGAACCAACGGTCACGGTCCGAGTCCGCCTCGATCTGCGCCTGGGACTGGCCGGTGTGGAACGCGACCCGCTCCTGGAACATCCGCTTGGTGTAGAGCATCTGCTCGGCCTGGATCGCGATGTCCGACGCGGTGCCGCCGAGGCCGCCCGACGGCTGGTGCATCATGATCCGCGCGTGCGGCAGGGCGTACCGCTTGCCCTTGGTGCCCGCACAGAGCAGGAGCTGGCCCATGGAGGCCGCCATGCCCATCGCCACGGTCGAGACGTCGTTGTCGATGTACTGCATGGTGTCGTAGATCGCCATGCCGGAGTAGACCGAGCCACCCGGCGAGTTGATCCAGAGGAAGATGTCGCGGTCCGGGTCCTCCGCGGCGAGCAGCAGGAGCTGCGCGCAGATGCGGTTGGCCACCTGGTCGTTCACCTCACTGCCCAGGAAGATGATCCGTTCCTTGAGCAACCGGTTGTAGACCGAGTCGTCGAGGTTGCCAATGGAGTCGCCACCGCGGGCCTCGTTCACCCGGAGCGACTTCTTGGGGATGTGCATGTCGGTCATGGCAGCCCTTCGCTCTCCGTACCGTCCTACCCGACACTAACCGCTCAGCCGGGGGGCGTACTCCCGGTCGGGGCACTGTTCGCTCTCAGCGCAGTCACCCGCACGGCGTACCCCGGAAAGGGTTTCGGCCGCCTCCCGGCGCGCAGCGCGGGACGGCGGCCGACACCCCCGATGATCAGTGCTGGTGGTCGTGCTCGGCCTCGTTCTGGGCCCGCAGGGCGTCGAGGGAGACCTCGTTGCCCGCCGAGTCCTTGATCTTGATCTTCTCCATCACCGCGGCGAGCGCCTTGCCCCGGCGGACGTCGCCGAAGACGGCCGCGGCGGCGCCGGAGCGGACCAGCTGGTCGTAGTACTGCTGCGGGGCCATGCCGGCGCGCTGCGCCCGGTGCACGATCTCGTGACCGAACTCGTCGTCGGAGACCTGCACGTCCTCGGCGTCGGCCAGGGTGTCCAGCAGGAGCTGGATCTTGACGCCGTCCGTCGCCGCCTCGGTCAGCTCGGTGTCGATCTGCTCCTCGGTCTTCTCCTCCGCCGCGAGGTATTCCTCCAGGGAGGCGCCGATGCGCTCGAGCTGGTCGACCATCGCGGCCTTACGGCTCTCGACCTCCTCCTTGACGACGCCCTCGGGCGCCGGCACCTCGGCGGCGGCCACCATCTGCTCCAGGGCCTTGTCACGGGCGGCGTAGATCTGCTCGACCTGCTTGCCCCGGGTGACCCGCTCACGCAGGTCGCCGCGCAGCTCGTCGATCGTGTCGAACTCGCTGGCCATCTGCGCGAAGTCGTCGTTGAGCTCGGGGAGCTCCTTCTCCTTGACCGTGCGGACGGTCACCGCCACGTCGGCGTCGCGGCCGGCGTAGTCGCCGCCGACGAGCTGCGTGGTGAAGGTGGTGTCGTCGCCCGCGGCCAGGCCGACAAGCGCCTCGTCCAGACCCGGCAGGAGCTGCTTGCTGCCCACCTCGTGCGAGATGTTGCTCGCCGAGCCGCCCGGAACCTCCTCGCCGTCAACGGTGGCGTTCAGGTCGATCTGCACGAAGTCGCCCTCCTGGGCGGCCCGCTCGACGGTCTTCAGCGTGGCGAAGCGCTCGCGCAGGCTGTTGATCTGCTCGTCGATCTCGCTGTCGGCGATCTCGATCTCGTCGACGGTGACCTCGATGGTGGCCGGGTCCGGCAGAGTGATCTCCGGCCGGACGTCCACCTCGGCGGTGAAGTTGAGCGAGTCGCCGTCGTTGAACTCCGTGATGTCGACCTCGGGACGGCCGAGCGTCTTCAGGTCGTGCTCCCGGACCGCGGCGAGGATGTTCTGCGGGATGGCCTCCTGGATCGCCTCGTTGAGGACGGTCCCCCGGCCCACCCGCTGGTCGATCACGGCGGCCGGGATCTTGCCCCGGCGGAAGCCGGGAACCTGGACCTGCTGGCCGATCTCCCGGTACGCCTTCTTGAGGCTCGGCTCGAGCTCGACGAACGGCACCTCGATGGCGAGCCGCACGCGCGTCGGGCTCAGAGTCTCGACGGTGCTCTTCACAGGCGTACTCCTTGACGGATCTGGGTGTTGGTTCTGGGGCGTGATTGCGCGCATCGAGTGTAGGCGAGCCGGCCGACGGCATCGGCAGTGCCCGGGCACCGCGCGGAAGAAACCGGCGGTTCCCGGGACGATCCGGTCGCGAACGACAGTCGGGGTGGCGGGATTTGAACCCACGGCCCCTCGCTCCCAAAGCGAGTGCGCTACCAAGCTGCGCCACACCCCGGTGGCGACGAAGAGTGTATGCCGTCCGGCCACCCGCGCGGGTGACCGGGGCGCGGTGTGGCGGCGTTCGGGGCCCGCCCGGGGTACGCGCTGCGCGACGTCCGCCACGATTGGGTACGCTGTCGGCGCGCCCCGCGATGGTGGGGTGCGCGCGGGCGTAGCTCAATGGCAGAGCTTCAGTCTTCCAAACTGACGGTGCGGGTTCGATTCCCGTCGCCCGCTCCACCCACGAAGGCCCAGGCAGACCGCATGATCGCGGCACCTGGGCCTTTCACTTCTCCGCCGGGTTGGATCTTGCGTGCCATCCGCGTGCCAGTCACGGTCGGCGTCGACCACTTCCGGCGATCCGGCGGTCCATCGCTTGGGCGATCTCGCGGTCACGCTCGCTGGTGGCGTGCTGGTAGATCAGGGCCGCGCGCATGGTGGCGTGGCCCATGCGATGCATCAGCTCGCGCGTGCTGGCCCCGGAGGCGGCGGCGAGGGTGTTGCCGGTATGGCGCAGGTCGTGGAAGTGGAAGCCAGCCAGGCCCACCGACGCGGCAGTCTTGGTCCACTTGACGGCACGCCCGAAGTTGCCGGAACGCAGCATCGCGCCCTTCGCCCCGGTGAAGATCAGCGCATCATTGCCGTCCTCGACGTGCTCGGCCAGGTGCTCACTCAGCGCCTCGACCGCAGCCTCAGGCAGCGCGACGACACGGACCCCGGCCGCAGACTTCGGTGGCCCGAACTCCAGACGATCCTTCAGCGCCGCCAGCTTCCGGGGCACTCGCACGGTCGCCGCGTCCAGGTCGACGTCACAGCGGCGCAGGGCAGCCAGCTCTCCCCACCGCAGGCCAGAGAGAGCAGCCAGGATGATCAGCGCGGAGAAGCGGGCCGGCATGGCGTCGGCCAGGGCGTAGACCTGGGCGATGGTGGCCGTGGGCCGTTCCGGGGTGTGGTAGCGGTCATAGCCTTTGATCCGGCACGGGTTCTGCCGAAGGATCTCGTCCTCGCGCACCGCCGTGTTGAGGATCGCCCGCAGCAGGCAGTACGCCTTGACCGCCTGGGGCTCCGGAGTGCCGCCGTTGAGCAGGTTGCCGCGCCAGGTCCGGATGGTCGCCGGCTTGATCGCGGCCAGGGCGAGGTGCCCGAGGTGCGGCCCGATGTGCAGGGCGAACAGGTACTCGTAGAGCTGTCGGGTACGCGGGGCGAGACGGCGCTCCCTGATCCAACGATCCCCGTAGTCCGACAGCCGGATCTCCCCCGCCTCCGGAGGCACCCACTCCCCCCGCAGGATCTCCGACTCAACGACCGTGAGCCACTTCTCGGCCTGGCGCTCCGTGGCGAACGTCTGCGGTGCAGTCCGCATTACGCCGTCCGGGCCGAGATAACGGGCCTGCCAGCGGGCGGACGGCAGCTTGCGCACGTTGCCGAAACGCCGGCGACGCTTGGCGCCCATCAGGCCACCGCCCCGAACTGACGCCGAAGCTCCGCCCGCGAGGTTGGCACCACCCGGTTGGCCTCGATGTAGGCGGCCACCGCAGCAGGCTCGAACCGCACCGAGCGCCCGACCTTGACGTAGGCGATACGACGCTCAGCCACCAGCCGGCGGACGAAGCGAGGTGTGGCACGAAGGCGAGCGGCCACCTCGCCGGGAGTCAGCAGATCATCCGTCACGTCGGGGCTCCTCTCGTTCTGGGCGGCTCTGAGCAGTTGCCGAAACATTGGCCGGTTCGACGGCGGCGCGTCTGGCGGCGTCGAGCTGGGCGCGCCATTGGATGCGTTCGGAGATCGCCCGGAGGACCCGGTGGCCAAGGGGCGGCACGTCCGGGTCAGTCGGCTTGGCGAGTTCCCAGGCATGCCGGACGGTGTCGGACCCCGCCGGGGCGGTGTCGGCGTCGGTGGTAACCCCGAGCAACGCCTTGACCCACTCCTTGCGGTCCGCCCGGTGATCCGTGAGGGTCTTACCGGACCACTGTCGGGAGATCAGGACGCGCCGACCGCCGATGCCGAGGGTGTCCCGCTTGTGGACCTTGTTCTTGCAGTTGCCCGGCTTCAACCCGGCCCGGGCCTTCTTCGGCTGGACACCGTAGAGCAGCCAGTTGGCGCACCGCTCCGAACAGGGCGTGTGTCGCAGCTCCTGCCGCAGCCGTTCCAGGTGCGCCCGCTGCCGGGCCGTGGTGACCTCGTGGCAGTCGGCGGCCTGCTTAGCGGAAAGACCGAGCTGGGCCGCGTCCTCGCGCGACAGACCGGTTGGCCGATGCTCGACAAGGACACCCTGACCCGTCCCGTTGTTGAGGCCGCGCTGGAGGTTCTCGGGCAGTCGCCGCATGACCGAGAATCCGAGACGTATCTGAACGTGGTCCGGCCACGCGAGTACGAGGCGCTGAGCGCTGCCGCTCTAGAGAACGTGGGTTGCGGCAACAGCGCCGTCGTCACTGCGCCCTTCATCCGCGAGTTCAGCGACCCCGCCTGGATCAGTCGTACCGAAGCCTCGTTCGCCAACCTCGAAGCCGCCGTCACGCTCGTTTGGCTCTACTGCGACCCGGACACCATGCACACCTATCTGCGTCGCCGAGGCGCAGCACGGGACGCCTTCAAGCTCTCCGACTGGCCCGGATACCTCGCCACCATGGATATCGACTTCCGCCCGGCAGGGCCGCACATCACTGTGGAGAACTGCGCGTCGAGCGCTCCCTTGCAAACCCAGGCCAAGGAACTGCTCGACACGGTGCTAAGGCGCGGTTCCGCCTGATGCGTGGCGTCATCCTCTATGGCCCTCCCGCTGCCGGCAAAGACACCATCACCCGAGCACTCCGCGACCTTGATCCCGCCTGCCGCCTGTTCCAACGGCTGAAGGCAGGACCGGGACGAACCGCCGGCTACCGCATGACAACCGTCGAGCACATCGACCAGCTGCGCGCCGCGGGCGATGTTGTGTGGGAGAACCACCGCTACGGAGCTGTGTACGTCGTCGACCGGCCCACGCTTGAGGCCGACCTCATCGACCACATACCCGTGCTGCACCTCGGCCAGGTCGATGCCGTCCAGGCCGTCAGGTCCTCCTTGCCGGACGTCCATTGGCTCACGGTCTACGTGCACTGCGCCCGCAACATCGCCCGAGACCGCATCACGGCACGAGCAACCGGCGACACCGCTGCCCGCCTACGTGCATGGGATGAGACCGCGCCGCTGCCGGATGCCAGCCTGGCAATCGACACCGGGACCACCAGCCCCGCCGATGCTGCCCGTCGGATATGCGAGCACCTGGCGCAGCTCGCCGTGTGACATTGCCGAATTGCGCTCTATCAGATCAAGGCGGCCCGCAAGCGGGCCGCGCCGGCCCGGCCCCGGCCTGCTGGCGACCTCCGGCCGGCATCGGCCGGGCCGACCGGCCACGCTTCGGGATTGCCAGACTTCGAAGACCTCGGGGCTCCGCCCCGAACCCCGACCCTCCTCAGAGATGCCGCCGCGGATCACCTCGCCGGGCACCACAAGGGCTACCAGCCTCCCCGGACGGGGCCAAGGTCGTTCGTCCGGTAGGGCGCTCCACCTTGTCCCCGTCCGGGGAGGCTGGACGGTCTGGCGACTGCCCGACGAGGAGATCCGCACACAACTGGCTGCCCCTCCCTGCCCCTCATCAACGAGCAGCCCCACTGGGCGGCCGGGCGGGTGGCGATCTCCGGTGCCTATGACCTACATGTCATGCAGGGGCGCCAGCCAGTTCAGGTGTCCGTCAACCTGCACCAGCGACGTCGGCTTGCTGTCGCCCGGACCGTGAAACGCGATCACTCCCCGGTCGTCCGCCAGCTCGCCGTGGTGCTGTGCCGACGGCGGCTCCTGCCAGACGTGGTACAGCGGCCCATCGCTGCCAATTGAATCGATCGCTTCATCGAAGGCGGCTCGCCGATGGGTGGGCACATGCATTCGTGTCGCGGCATGGAATACAACACGCGGCTCGCCGGGCGGCAGGCTTCGGCCCAGCGGCGAACAGACATCAATGGCGTCGCCGGCGATGATCTCCGGCGGGTCCGCCGCCACGTGTTCGAGGGCGGCCTCAAGAAGCCCCGCTCCGGCGTGGTCCTCGGGCCAGACCAGCGCCCTGAGCCAGCGCCGATTCTGAATGCTTGTGACATCCACTGGGTTCAGGTCCACGCCGACCCTGGTGGCGATCAGCGGGATGTCGTCTAAGTTCGGTGGCTGCTCCGTGCCGAGCCAGCGGCTCTCGATGGTGACCGGAGATTCCTGCCGCCCGAACGAGTGTCCGCCGATGAGGTAGCGGTATCGGTCCACTTGGAGGTGGATGCCCGCACTGGCGCCCACCTCGATCAGATGAACAGGGCCGTCACATTGGCGTCTGAGCGCGGCCAGCGCGAAGCGGAGACCGGCAGCTCTACGCACAACGTTCGATTGCACGAGACGGGAACGGACCAGCTCTCCAAGTTCGCGGCGAAACGCACGACAGAAGTCGACGAACACCGGTCCTGCCGACTCTGCGTCGGCAGCATCGGGCCCGACGACCGAGGGGTAGAAGTGGCGCAGATCGTGGTGGACACCGTCCAGCAGGAGGTAATGGGCTGCGCCGAAGAGCAGGAACGACGCCTGCTGCCCGGAGCGTCGTTCGAGCAGCATCTCCAGTGTTGGCTGGTCGGCCGCAACAGCTGTGCACAACGCCTGGTACAGCGGCGAGGTGGTGAAGATGGCTGGTGCCTGGGCGAAGTGCTCCGACAGACCCTCCAACTCCCGCGTCCGGTCCATGGCACTCCTGTCAGTCAGCCCCAGGCCAGCGTTACCGGCGTCACTGGGCGGCAAGTTAACGGGCAGCATCTGGAGTAGGTGATTGGCATCGCCTCGGTGGCGTCACGAGCCAGTACGGGTGGGGGTCGCCGGGATGGCGGCCGAGACCTCGGTAATCAAGTCGCGGACATCGTCGCCCCAGTGCGAGGCGATGACCAGGTCCCGGGCGGGGTCGATCCAGAGCAGGTGACGGCCGCCGTTGCCGCGGGCGCATCGTCCGCTGGCCGGAGCGCCGGGCTGTACCCGCTGGGAGTCGTTGCGCCACCAGAGGTAGCCGTAGTCGGGGTTCAAGTCGCAGGGACTCCAGGCGCGGTCGATCCACTCTTCGCTGAGCAGCCGCCGGCCCCGCCACTCGCCCCGGCACCGGTGCAGCTCGCCGAGCAGAGCCAGATCCCTCGCGGAGATCCACAGACCGCCGCCCCAGTGCGCCCCGCCGCTGACCACCGGCGTGGGCATCCCGTCGATGTCGATGACCGAGTCGGTGTAGCCGTGCCAGGACCAGGACGAGGAGGCACCGAGTGGTTCGAGCACGTCCTCGCGGAGCACGTCGGGCAGCGGTCGGCGGAACAGCACCGTCAAGGCAAGGCAGAGCAGGTTCACCCGTACGTCGTTGTAGGCCCACCCGGTACCGGGCGCTCCCTCGCGCTCGAAGCCCTCACGGCGGCTCTGCGCGTCCACCCCCGTCGGCTTCCCCCACAGCTCACCGTTCCACCCGCTGGTCTGCTGCAACAGATGCTGCCACGTGATCCCCTCCATTCCGAGGCAGTCGACCATCGGATGACGGACCGTCGCCGACACCAGCGCATCCGGGGCAAGCAGTCCTCGGTCGAAGGCCAATCCCGCTACGGTGGCGACGACGCTCTTGGTGCCGCTGAACAGCATTTCCGGGATCGCCGAGTCGCCCCATTCGGCGACCACCCGACCTCGGTACCGCACGACACCGCTCGCACCGGTGCCAGCCAGCAGGGGACCAGTCACCTCGCGATGCGACTCATCCGCCACCTGCTGGGACAGGTAGGACACCATGTCCTCGATGCCGGAGGTCACCCGCTGGGCCTGCCGTCGGACAGCTTCCCGGATTGCCGTCAGGTCGCTGGTTGGTTCGCCGCTGTCGCCTGCGATCCCGGAGCCAGGCACCAGAAGCTGACCGGAGGAGTCCTCGTTGACGCTCACGCTCCGACCCTATGGCTGGCCACACTCATCCCGTGCTCCCGCCCACAGCGATGTGGATCACAGGCGACCTGGCCATGGCGGGGCGACGCGGCGAGCACTGGGGCGAACAGGCAGCGTGCCAGCCACGTGCCAGTAGCCAGGGCCCGGAGCGGGCACGAGCGGGCACGAGCGCTCACCTGGCCGGGCGCGACGAGCAGGCGTTTGGGGCATCCCGGGGCGCTGATCTTCGTCCTTCCAAACTGACGGTGCGGGTTCGATTCCCGTCGCCCGCTCCAACAACTCCTGGGCGCACTCCCGGCTTCCCCCAGGGCATTCGGGATGATTGATACGATCCGTGCCCGTGGAGAAGCGATACGCGGCAGCGGCCTTGTCGCTGACCGTCGGGATGCTTCTCTCCGCGTGCGGCGGCACCGCCTCCCCCGACGAGCAGATGGACTACCTGCGCTCGATGGCCCAGCACGGCGTCGAGCACCATGCGGCGACGAGCCCTGGCCCGGTCGGCGACCAGGAGGAGTGCGCTGACGCCTACCACCAGCTCTACGACGGTCCCACCGGCGACAACGCGCCACACGTCGGCGACTACGCGGAGCGGGCTGCCTTGCGCAAGGAAGGCGAGCGGTTGTTCATCGAGAGCTGCGTGACCGGCGAGCCGGCGCCGGTGACCGGGGAGCCGTGACCGTCCGGGCAACACGCGGCTGGCACCTGGGCGCCGCGCTCGGCCTCTTCACCGGCCGCGTGCCGTACGACGAGCCGGACGTGCACTGATCAGCCGGCAGTGGTGGTCACGACCGCCTCGGCGGCGGGCGCGGCCGGACGCCGCCGGCTCGCGAGGACGACCACACCGATCAGAAGGAGCACGAGCGAGAGCGGCACCAGCACGGGAGCGAGCGCCCGCCAGACCGGCCATACCGGCTCGGCGAGCCCGTTCGCGGCCAGGTCCATCCAGGTGAGGGCGGCGCCCGGGAACAGGGCGACGACCACCGGCGTGCCGACCAGCAGGGGTACGGGCCAACGACGCCGCGCCACCTCCCGGAACAGTGCCGCACCCGCGACCGCGCCCAGCAGGGTGCCGATGATCGTGGCGGCGGTGAGCCCGCCGGGGGCGGAGGGCTCGATGCGCAGCCTCGACCCGTACGCGCGATGGGTGAGCGTGACCGTCAGCCCGTCCCGCTCGGCGCGCAAACCGTGGCACGGGGAGCCCGGCACCCGGCGGATTTCCCGCCACCCGCTCGTCTCGGCGGCGCCTCGCATCCGCTCGGACAGCGCGCAGTCGGCGTCGTCGCCGTACTGGAACTCGAACCGGCTCCCGCCCACCTCGTCAGCGGCCAGGAAGACGCCGTACCGGTAGCCGCGCACGCTCATCGAGCCGGTCGGCTCGGTGCCGGGAAGCAGCTCGCCGGCCGCGCTCCGAGCCGTGTCGGAGCCGACCGCCACGGCGCCCCGGCCGCCGTACCAGGACCCGGCGGCCAGGCCGGCCGTACCGAACAGCACGGCGCCGAGCAGCACCATCGCTACGTACCCCAGCCGACGCCTCACCGGACCACACCCCCTGACAGTGCGGCACAGCGTAGCCATCGCGTGCCATCCCCATCACCCGGTGCGAGGACGCGTTCCCTGGTGGTGCTCCTCGATCGGCCGTCGTGCCTCGTCGAACAGCGCCGGCCCGTCGTACCGCACCGGGCGCCGCGCCGCAGTGGCCGGCTTCACCTGCTCGAACTGCTCGGCGGACAGCGCGTACACGACCCGGCCGAGGCCGGACGCGTCGATCGCGACGGCGCACATCGGGCAGGGCTGGCAGCTGGTGTACATGGTGGTGGCGACCGCTGCCTCGGGGGTGAGCTGCCGGGCGGCCCAGCGGGCCAGCTTCAGCTCCGGGTGGGCGGTGACGTCGTTGTCGGAGACCACCGTGTTGTGGTCCTCGATCAGGACGGTGCCGTCCGCGCCGACGAGCAGCGACCCGAACGGCCGTTCGCCGGACGCGCCGGCCCGGTCGGCGAGTTCCACGGCGCGGCGCAGGAACGCCTCGTCATCGGGTGTCATCGGCCCTCCAGGTGGTCGGTCCACGACGGCGAGCCGGGCCCGGTCGCCGCTGCGGACGTACGCGTCGCACCGGTGAATTCGATCGCGTGCGCGTCCCGGTGTCCAGCCACAGCGCCGTCGCCTCGTCAAGCGGCCCGGAACCCACCGACATGCGCCGACGTCGAAGCGGCCATGAGACTTCGTGCCCTGCTTGTCGTCGCCATGGCAGCTCTCGGCCTCGTCGTGGTCATGTCCCCCGCCGAACCCGCCTGGGCGTGCACCTGCGCCGGGCCCACGACCGCGATGGACGAGCGCGCCGAGAGCATCGTCGTCGGCACCGTCTCGCAGGTGACCGACCGCGCGGTCCGGCTCATCGTCGACTCCGTCGAGAAGGGCGACGCCAGGGTCGGGAGCACGCTCGGGCTGCGCGTCTGGCCCGACGAAGCCGCTTGCGGCTACGACTTCCGCCTCGGCATCCGGTACCGGGTGAATTCGACAGGCGGCGCCACCGGCCTGTGCGCCGGCATCCGCGAGATGTCGGGCCCGACGTCGGCCGCACCATCGTCCACGGTCTCGGCGCAGCGGACGCAGGCCGCGGGACGGCACGTCCCCGGCGCCTGGTGGATCGCCGGCGCGGTGGCGGTGGCGGTGCTCGCCGCCGCCGGGTCGGTGGTGGCGGCCAGGCGGCGCGTGCGGCGCGGCTGACAGGCGCGCTCAGGACAGGCGGCGGCGGATCCGCGCCATGTCCTCCTCCGGCAGCGCGTCGGCCACCAGCAGCCGGGGCAACAGGTCCGGCTCCAGCGTCGTGGCCCGGAACACCAGGGCCACTGTCACGTCGTGGTCGGGCCGGCGCACGACCTCGACCGGGTCGCCGGCGCCGACGCTGCCCGCCGTGACCACCCGCAGGTACGCCCCGGGCCGTACCGCCTCGGTGAACCGCTTGATCCAGCCCTGTTCGCCCAGCCACCCCTGGAACGTGCCGCAGGGGATGCGCGGGCAGGAGACCTCCAGCACCAGGTCCGGCCCGATCCGCCACCGCTCGCCGATGAGCGCGCCGTTGACGTCCAGCCCGCGGGTGGTCAGGTTCTCCCCGAAGCTGCCGTCGGCGAGCGGGCGGCCCAGTCCGGCCTCCCAGTGGTCCAGGTCCTCCCGCGCGTACGCGTAGACGGCCTGGTCGGTGCCGCCGTGGTGGGCCACGTCGTAGACCCGGTCACCGGCGAGCCCGACCGCGCCGGTGCCCTTGGGTCCGGGGGCGGTGACGGCCACCCGTCCGTCGACTGGCCGCTTGTCGATGCCGGTGGCCCCGATCCCCTTCCAGGGGTTCGGTTGCGGTCGGCCGACGTTGACGGAGATCACCTTCATGACCGCGACGGTATGCGGCCACGGTCCCACCGGCCACCCCATTCCGCCGGGCCGGGTGGGCGGCGGGGCGGCGTGGGCTGCGTACGATGCGGGCCGGACATCCTCGTCGGGTGGTGGAGGTAGCCGCGGATGGCAGGCCAGCAGGACGGTTTCGCCCTCGGCGTGGACCTCGGCACCTCGAACACCGTGGCGGTGCTGCGCTGGCCGGACGGGCGCACCCGGCCGGTGCTGGTCGACGGGCACCCGATCCTGCCGTCCGGCGTCCACGCCGACGCGGACGGTCACCTGCACGTCGGGCGGGACGCGCAGCGCCTGGCCCAGGCCGACCCGGCCGGTTACGAGCCGAACCCGAAGCGCCGGGTCGACGAGGAGACCGTCGAGCTGGGCGGGCGGGCGTACCGGCCGGCGGAGCTGCTGGCCGCGACGCTGCGCGCGGTAGCGGACGCGGCGGTGGCGGCGGTCGGGATGCTGCCCCCGGCGGTGGTCACCCACCCGGCGGCCTGGACGCCGGCCCGCCGTCAGGTGCTGCACGACGCGCTGGAACTGGCCGGCTGGCCGGCGGCGGCCGAGCACACGCTCGCCGGGCCGATCGCGCCCGGCACCCGGCTGCTGCGCGAGCCGGTGGGCGCGGCGCGCTACTTCACGCAGGTGCTGCGCCGGCCGGTGCCGGTGGGCGGCGCGGTGGCGGTGTTCGACTTCGGCGGAGGCACGCTCGACGTGGCGGTGCTGCGCAACGAGGGCGCCGACCCGTGGGGCGACTCCGGTTTCCAGCTGGTCGCCACCGGCGGGATCCCCGACCTCGGCGGGCTCGACCTGGACGCGGCCCTGCTCGGGCGGCTCGGCGAGCTGGTCGGCCCGGCCCACCCGCGGGAGTGGGCCCGGCTGACCGACCCGAGCACCACCGCCGAGCGGCGGGACCGCCAGCAGCTCTGGGACAACGTGCGCGGCGCGAAGGAGATGCTGTCCCGGGCCATGGTGGCGCCGGTGGCCGTACCGGGGGTGGAGGCGGCGGTGCCGCTGACCCGGGAGGACTTCGAACGCCTGGCCGCGCCGCTGCTGGCCCGGGCGGTGACGGAGACCCGGGAGGTGACCGCCGCCGCCGGGCTGCGCCCGGAGCAGCTGTCCGGCCTGTTCCTGGTCGGCGGGTCGACCCGGGTGCCGCTGGTGGCCCGGCTGCTGCACGCCGAGCTGGGCATCGCGCCGACAGTGCTGGAGCAGCCGGAGATGCCGGTCGCCGAGGGCGCGCTCACGGACCTGCCGCTACCTCGCCGGTCCGGCCGTCCCGCCGTGCCGGCCCAGCACGCGCCCCCGCATCCCGGACCGGCGGGGCCCCCGCCGCCGGCAGGCGAGGCGCCGGCCGCCGGCACGGCGAACGCGGCCACTGTCGCCGCCGGTGCGACGAGGACGAACCCGACCGCGCGCCTCGGCGGGCCGGACTCGGCGTCCGCCGGACCGCACGGCACGCTGGTCGCCGACGGCGCCGCCCCGCAGACGCCCTTCACCAGGTACGACGGCACGCCGCTCGCCGGTCCGGTTCCGCCCCAGCCCACGAGGTACGACGGCACACCCGCCGCCCACGGTCCGGTTCCGCCCCAGCCCGCCGGGGGATACGGCGCCCCTCCGCCCGGCGGCGGCTGGCAGCCCGGCGTACCCGGGGCGCCCTTCTCCCCCGCGCCGAACGGTGTCCGGCCCGGCGGCGGCCGGCCCCGGCGCGGCCGGTGGATCGCGCTCGGCGCGGGTCTCGTGGTGGTCGCCGTGGCGGCGTCGGTGCTGCTCTGGGTGTTCCGGGACCGGCACCCGGCGCTGGACTTCCACGCCCCCGAGCTGGTGCGGACGGTGGCCGCCGGTGACACGCGGCCGGACCAGATGTTCACCGCGACGCTCGGGGACCGCGCCTACCTGGCCCGCTCGTTGCCCGACGACCATCTCCACGTGACAGCAGTCGAGGCGTCGACCGGCAAGACCGTCTGGGAGACGCGGACCGACGCGAGCGCGCAGCGGTGGGCCGGGGTCCGGGCGCTGCCCGACGGGCTGCTCGTCCTCTCCGACGCCACCGGCGGCGACAACCCGCGCGTGCTCGCGGTGCTCGACGGCGATTCCGGCGAGCAGCGCTGGCGGACCGACGTCGGCCGCGACGACACCCTGTACCTCGGGCCCGACACGATCGTCCGGCTGGACCGCACCGGCGAACGCCTGGCCGGGCTGCGGCTCAGCGACGGCCGGCAGCGGTGGGAGCGGCCCAACCCGCGCACCGAGTACGGCGACGCGCGCACGAAGGTGTTGCCGGTCGCCACCGGTGCGGCGCTGGACGGCGCCGCCGACGCCGAGGGCGCGCCGCTCGCCCCGTGGGCGGGGAAGGCGGACCGGCTCGTGCAGGTCGGCGCGGACCGCTCGGTCCGGGTGCTTGACATGCGCACCGGGAAGATCCTCAAGGAGCGGGGCAACGTGGCCGGCCTCGACGATCCGATGGCCGCCCGCGACGACCGGCTGTACGTCGCGGAGGACGAGCGTGGCCTGCGGCTGCTCGCCTACGACCTGGGCAGCCTCGGCACGCCGGGCGTGCTGTACGAGGCGCCGGAGCAGGGCGGCCGGGTGAAGGATCTGGTCACCTGCGGTGAGCGTCGCGTGTGCCTGCTGGAGACGACCGGCAGCGGCGCCGACGACACCCGCGTGGTGGCGGCGACCGAGGGTGCGGGCACCCGGCAGTGGGCGGCGCCGCGCGCCGAGTCGCTGGTGCCGGTCGGTGAGCACGTGCTGGCCGGGCGGGCCTCGCCGGACGCGGTGACGCTGTTCGCGCCGGACGGCACCGCGGTGCGGGAACGGGACGGGTCGGCGGTCCGGCTGGACGCCGGCAACGTGCTGATCTTCTCCAAGGCCCCGAGCAGTTTCGAGGACGACCGCGTCCTCGCCGGTATGGCGGTGGACGGCAAGCCGGTCGAGATGGGGCAGCTGAAGCAGATCCGCAGCGCGTCCTGCTCGTGGAACACCGAGATGCTGGTGTGCGGCGCGGAGAAGGGGTTCCAGCTGTACCGGTTCGCCGGCTGACCGGAAGTGAGCTTGACAGCGATCGATGCCTCGACTGGTGTGAGCGGCAGAGAGATCGACGTTCGCCAGGAGGCCCCGTGTTCGTCCGACGACGGTGGACCGCACTCACCGCCACAAGCATCCTGATCGCCGCGGCGCTGACCCACCCCGGGCCGGCCGCCGCCGCACCGCCCGTCCCCACGATCACGCTCGCCCCCACCGAGACCGCCCTCGTCCGCGTGCGGCTCGCCGACCGGGCGCAGCTCGACCGCCTGGTGGCCGGCGGCGCCGACCTGGCCAACCGCCCCCGCTCGCGCGACGGCGAGCTGACCGCCGACCTCGTCCTCACCGGACGGCAGCTCGCCGACCTCACCCGGCAGGGAGCCACCGCCGTGCAGGTGGTGCAGCGCGCCGACGACGGGGCCCGGCGCCTGGCCGAGAGCCGCCGCGCCGCGCAGGACCGCACCCGCGCGGGGCTGCGCGCGAGCGGCACCACCGCCGCTGTCGACACGCTCCAGTTCCTCCAGGCGTACTGGTGGACCACGGGCGGGCGGACGTTCCTCCAGGCCCAGGTGGCCACCACCGCCACCGACGACCCGGACGTGGAGATCACGGTGGGCTGGCGGACCGCCGACGGCGCCACCGGCTCGTTCCCGCTGTACCGCTTCGAGGACTCGGGCGAATACCAGTACCACTACGCGCTGCCGCAGCCGGTGCCGAGCCGGCCGGTGCAGCTCACCGCCACCTCCACGCTGGGCGGGACGAGCCGGCCGGTGACGCCGTCGCTCTGGCCGAACGCGTCCCCGCCGCCGCAGCCGGCCGGCTACCAGAGGGACTTCATCGACGCGTACCTCACGCCGGTGGACATCAGGGCGCGCGTCGCCCGGCTCGGCCGCCAGTACCGCGACCTGGTCGACGTGATCGACCTGCCGAACAAGACCCAGGGCTACCGCCGCAACGCCGCCGCCTACCTGGGCGACCCGGCGGTCGCCGCCGTGGTGGTGGAGTCGGTCCGCTTCGGCGACCAGGGCATGAACGGCGTGCGGGTACGCACCGTCGACCCGGGCCGGCCGAACCGGCCGCTGAGCATGCGTTACCGGGACCGGGTGCTCACCGTCTCGCTGGCCACCGACCGGGCGGGCAAGGTGACGAGCACCACCGACGACGTCGCCGCCCTGATCAGCGCCCCGCGCGGCGCCCGCTTCCGGGCCACCGTGGAGGAGGGCTCGGCCGGGCTGCCGATGCCGGTGGCCGGGCCGGTACGCCTCGACGACGGGTTGCAGGGCACCGAGGTGCCGGCCCGGCCGTGGACGGTGCAGGCGCTGCGCATCGGCAAGCACCGTGACGGCTCCCGGATCGGCGTGCTGGCGTACTCGCAGGAGCACGCCCGGGAGTGGGCGACGCCGCTGGTGACGCTGGAGTTCGCCGAGCGGCTGCTCGCCAACGCCCGTACCGACGCGGCCACCCGCCAACTGCTGGAGCAGGTGGACGTGTTCGTCATCCCGACCGTCAACCCGGACGGCGCGAACTACTCGTTCCACGACTACAACTTCCAGCGCAAGAACCTGGTAAACCACTGCACCGGCGAGGCTCGGGACCCGAAGTACCGCACCATGTGGGGCGTCGACGTCAACCGCAACTACACGGTCGGCTCCCTGTTCGACGGGTACGTGGGCGCGAGCACCAACTGCCTCGCCGGCAACTACGCGGGCACCGCCGAGCTGTCCGAACCGGAGAGCCGCAACGTGATCGACCTGGCCAAGGCCCACCCGAACATCAGGTTCGCGATGAACGTGCACTCCTACGGTGGCTACTTCATGTGGCCGCCCGGGGCGTACAAGGCCGACGGGCGGGTGACGCTGCCGCGCCCGTCGATCGACGAGTCGACCCTCTTCCTGGGCAGCGCGCGGCGCATCGTCGGCGCCATCGCGGCCGAGCGCGGCACCGTCACCTGGCCGTCGCAGACCGGCCCGGTCGCCGACGTCCTCTACTCGGCGGCCGGCAACTCCGCCGACCAGCTCTACTACGAGCTGGGCATCTTCGCCTGGGACTTCGAGGTCGGGAACGACAGGTGGAACGAGGCCACCGGCCAGTGGGAGGGCGTCGGCTTCCAGCCGCCGTTCGACGAGGCGCACGCCGAGGCGCAGGAGTACGCGGGCGGCCTGATCGAACTGGTCCGGGTGGCCCGCGACTACGCCGCCCGCAACCCGGTCCGGCGCTGACCGCAGGCGGTCCCCGGCCGGCCGATCCGGCCGGCCGGGGACCGCGTCAGCCCCGCACAGTTCAGTCCGCGGTGCCGAGGTCGCGGAAGACGGCGAGCGCACCCGGGTCGTCGATGGTCGCCGGCACCGGCTCGTCGCGCCCCTCCACCAGGCCCCGCATGGTGCGCCGCAGGATCTTCCCGGAGCGGGTCTTCGGCAGCGCCGGCACCACACTCACCCGGCGGAACGCGGCCACCGGGCCGATCCGCTGCCGGACCAGCGCGACCAGCTCGGCGGCGAGCGCGTCCGGGTCCACGTCGGCGCCGGCCTTGAGCACCACGTACCCGCTGGGCACCTGCCCCTTGAGCGCGTCGGCCACGCCGATCACCGCGCACTCGGCCACCGCCGGGTGCGTCGCCAGGACCTCCTCCATCGCGCCGGTGGACAGGCGGTGCCCGGCCACGTTTATGACGTCATCGGTGCGGCCCATCACGTACAGGTAGCCGTCCTCGTCGAACCGGCCGCCGTCGCCGGTCAGGTAGGTGCCGGGGAACGTGGACAGGTAGGAGCGGACGAACCGCTCGTCGTCGCCCCAGAGCGTGGGCAGGCAGCCGGGCGGCAGCGGCAGCCGGATCACTATCGAGCCGTCAGTGCCCGGCGGCACGTCGCGGCCCGCGCCGTCGACCACGCGCACGTCGTAGCCGGGCACCGGCACCGACGGCGACCCGGGCTTGATCGGCAGCGGCTCCAGGCCGCGCGGGTTGGCCGCCACCGGCCAGCCGGTCTCCGTCTGCCACCAGTTGTCGACGACGGGTACGCCGAGCCGCTCCCCCGCCCAGGCCCAGGTGTCCGGGTCCAGCCGCTCACCGGCGAGGAAGAGGGTACGCAGCGCACTCAGGTCGTACCGGGAGATGTGCTCGCCCTCCGGGTCCTGGCGGCGGATCGCCCGGATCGCTGTGGGCGCGGTGAACAGGGCGGCCACCCGGTGCTCGGCGGCGACGCGCCAGAACGCCCCGGCGTCGGGGGTGCCGACCGGCTTGCCCTCGTAGAGCACCGTGGTCGCGCCGGTGAGCAGCGGCGCGTACACGATGTAGGAGTGGCCGACCACCCAGCCCACGTCGGAGGCGGCCCAGAAGACCTCGCCCGGCTCGATGCCGTAGACGTTGCGCATCGACCAGCGCAGCGCCACCGCGTGCCCGCCGTTGTCCCGCACCACGCCCTTGGGCCGGCCGGTGGTGCCCGAGGTGTAGAGGATGTAGAGCGGGTCGGTGCCGGCTACCGGCTCGCACGGCGCCGGTTCCGCGTCCGCCATCACCTCGTCCCAGGTCAGGTCGCGGCCGGGCACCAGCGGGGCCGGGTCCTGCGGGCGCTGCACCACCACGCATCGCTCCGGCGCGTGCGTGGCCTCGTCCAGCGCGGCGGCCAGGATCGGGTGGTACGGCACCACCCTGTCCACCTCGATGCCGCAGGAGGTGGCGACCACCACCTTCGGCCGCGCGTCGTCGATCCGGACGGCCAGTTCGTGCGCGGCGAAGCCGCCGAAGACCACCGAGTGCACCGCGCCGATCCGGGCGCAGGCCAGCATGGCGACCACCGCCTCCGGAACCATCGCCAGGTAGAGCAGGACCCGGTCGCCCCGGCCGACGCCGAGGCGGCGCAGCGCACCGGCGAACCGGGCGGTCTCGGCGAGCAGTTCGGCGTACGTGAGGGTCCTGACGGTGCCGGTGACCGGGCTGTCGTGGATCAGCGCGGGCTGGTCGCCCCGGCCGGCGGCGACATGCCGGTCCAGCGCGTTGTGGCAGGTGTTCAGCACCCCGTCGGGAAACCAGCGGTACAGCGGCGCCGCCGAGTCGTCGAGGACGCGGTCCGGTGGGATGACCCAGTCGATGTCGGCCGCCGCGTCCCGCCAGAAACCGGCCGGGTCGGTGATGCTCCGCTCGTACGCTGATCGATACGCGCCCATGCCGTCATGCTGCTCCGCGACACCGCGCCGGCACGACGGCCGACCGGGTCCGGTGCGCCGGAAGCACGCCCCGGCTCGCCGAACGGCCCCTCACGGCGGTGGGTGGTGGCCGGCCCCGGCCGTTTCCGGCGGGCCGGGCCGGGGTAGGGCGGGCACATGGAGACGAACACGAAGGCGTACCTGGTCGGCGGTCCCCGCGACGGCAGCAGCCAGGACGCGGACGGCAAGGCCCTGGTGGAGATCGAGATCGATGGGATGATCCACCGCTACATCCGGACCACCAAGCAGCACGGCGACGACGGCGTGGTCTACAACTACGACGGCATGGTGGCGCCCGGTGGCGGCGAGCCGGGCGTCGAGGACCCGGCGGCCCGGGTCGCGTCGCCGAAGGCCGACGAGCAGCGGTGACCGCTCAGCCCAACGGGCGACGGATGAAGCCCGTGGGGCGGGGTAAGGCAGAACGGTCCTGGTGGAGCGACGACCGGCGTCGCGGCGTACCGCGGCCGGACGCGGGCGGGCGGCACGAATGCCGCCCGCCCGCGCATTCCGCGGACCGGCCCCGGCAAACCGAGTTTGATCAATGACGGGCATCGACTAGCGTGCCCAGGCGTGAAAACGAACCGGATCATCCCGATCCTCTTTGCCTGTGCCGTGCTGGGCCTCGCCGCGTGCGGCGACGAGAAGCCAGCGACCACGGCCGGGCCGGCGGCCACCTCGGCCTCCGCCGTACCCTCCACGGCGGCCCCCTCGCCCTCGGCGGCCGCGATGAGTGACAAGGACCTCTGCACCGCCGCAGAAAAGATCAACAAGGACATGCGGGCGAAGCTCATGACCGCCGTGCAGTCGGGTGGCGACCTGACGAAGCAGACCGGCGAGATCCTGACCGAACTCGGTGACCGGGTGGCCAAGCTGGCCGGGACCGCCGGGGACGGCAAGGCGGCCACCGCCCTGAAGGAGTTCGCCGCGGAGGCCGGCAAGGCGGGCTCGGCCGCCGACCCGGGAACCGCCGCCGACAACCCGGCCATGGAGAAGGCCAGCAAGGACATCAACGCCGCCTGCAAGACCGCCGGCGCCCCGACCACCTTCTGACACCCCGGGTCGTCCGTCCGGCGCGTGCCGGACGGACGACCTGCCGGCTCAGCTGCCGGTCACCCAGTTCCAGGCGGAGACCACCCACTCGGTCTGCTGGAGGTACGCCACACCCACGCCGGCCAGGAACAACGCGGTGACCAGGTGGGCGCCCTTGGCGCTGCGGCGCACCCGGCCGAACTGCCGCTCCAGGATCAGCCGGCCGAGCAGCCGGGCCAGCGCGAACAGGCCGACCGCGGTGAGCAGGCTGAGCACGAACGTGAGCAGCGGGGCCACGAGGTTGCCCCGGCCGGAGATCGCCCAGATGCCCCAGCACACGAACGCGAACAGAGCGCCGGCGGCGCTCAGCTCGCCGCCCTTGCGCGCCTGGGCCAGGTGCCAGCTCATCGGCCGGCGCGGCGCCGGCTCGGCCGCCCAGTCGCCGTGCTCGACGGTGGGGAACTGCTCGGTTCGGGGCGTACGCGACGGGCGCGGCTGACCGACCGCCGCCACCCCGCGCTGGAACGCGTCCCGCTGCGGGGGCACCACGCCCGGCTGGGGCGGCACCTCCACGGTGCGCTCGGCCCACGGCTGTGTCTGGTCCGCCATCTTCCGTCCTCCCCCTCGACCGGTTCCGGCCTCGGTTCCGAGGGTAGCCAGCCCGCAAATAGGGTGCCGACCCCCATCACGGTGCGATACACACGTGCCGTGACTGACGTGCTGGTATCCCGGGCCGAGGACTTCGACGACATCGCGGCGCTGCTGGCGCTGGCCTTCCACGGCGATCTCGACCCCGACGTACAGGCGCTGGAACGCCCGATCTTCGAGCCGGACCGGTCGCTGCTGGTCCGTGACGGCGGCACGGCCGTGGCGCACGCCGCCGCGTTCAGCCGCGACCTCGCGGTCCCCGGCGCGGACGTGCCGGCCGCGCACGTGACGATGGTCGCGGTGGCGCCGACGCACCGGCGGCGCGGCCTGCTCACCACGCTGATGCGCCGCCAGCTGCGGGACGTCCGCGACGCCGGCCGGGAACCGGTCGCGGTGCTCTGGGCCAGCGAGGGACGCATCTACCCCCGGTTCGGCTACGGGTCGGCAGCGCCGCGCTACGTGCTGTCCGCGGACACCACCGGGCTGCGCCTGCCCGCCCCGGCGTCCGCCGAGGGCACGCTGCGACTGGACCGTCCGGACGCGCACCGCGACGAACTGGCCCGGCTGTACGAGCGGGTCCGCGCCGGGCGTCCCGGCTGGTCCCGGCGCGACGAGCGCTGGTGGTCGTACCTGCTGGCGGACCTCAAGGCGCACCGGGGCGGCGCCACCGAGCGCCGGGTGCTGCTGCACGAGGGCGCCGGCGGCCCCGACGGTTACGCGCTCTACCGGACCAGGGACAGCTCGACGGCCACCGGACCGCAGGCCGAGGTGCAGGTCGGTGAGGTGGTGGCGGCGACGCCGGAGGCGTACACGGCGCTCTGGCGGCTGCTGCTCTCGGTCGACCTGACCCGCCGGCTGTCGTTCCCGATCGCGGCCCTGGACGAGCCGCTGCTGCGACTGGTGGACGAGCCCCGCCAGCTCTCGCCGCAGCTCGCCGACGCGCTCTGGGTACGCGTGGTGGACGTGCCGGCCGCGCTGGCCGCCCGGCGCTACGCCACCGACGTCGACGTGGTGATCGAGGTCACCGACGATCTGCTGAAGGAGAACACGGGCCGCTGGCAGCTGGTCGGTGGACGCGACGGCGCGCAGTGCACGCCCACCACCGGCCCGGCGGGGCTGGCGTGTGACGTACGCACGCTCGGCGAGATGTACCTCGGCGGCGCGAACCCGTACGCGCTGGCCGCCGCCGGCCGAGTGAAGGAGCTGATCCCGGGCACCCTGACCGCCCTGAACCCCGCCTTCACCTGGCACCGCGCCCCCTCCCCCATGGAGGTCTTCTAGCCGTCCCCAGCGGCCCGCGCGCCCGCCCACCCGGCCCACCCCGGCCCGCGCGCCCGGCCCACCCCGGCGATCATGAAGTTAGCGGCGCGAAGCGTCCGTTTTATCCAGGCCAACTTCATGATCGTGCGGGCGGGTGCCCCGTCGACCTTGGAGTTGTGGCACCTCGCATACCTCGCTTACGGGGCACTCCGGGCGCCACAACTCCATGATCGACGGAGGCTGGCTGGATCGGGTGTGTCGGGGAGCGTGTGTGGGCCGCGCGGGGTGCGAGCGGCGCGCGGGCGGGCTCGGGGGCGGTACGGTCGGGGGATGGGTGAGGCGGAGCGACGGCGACGACGGCTACGGCATCACGGCGACGCCGTCCCGCCGACGGAGACCACCGGAACCGGTGCCGGCGGCACGGGTGCCGACGGCAGCACCGCCAGCACCGCACCCGTACACGACGACGTGACGCCCCGGTCCCCGCGCGCCGGCCGGCCGGGCGAGCCGGAGCCCCGGGGCCGGCGCTCCCCCGCTCCCGCCGAGGAGGGCGAGCGCGGGCTGCGCGGGCTGGTCGGCTCCGGCTCGTCGCAGGTGAGCGTGACGGCCGCGCTGCGGGCACGGGACGCCGCCCGCCCGACCGAGGACGACCTCGCCGAAGCCGAACAGCGGGTGGTGCTCATCCGCCGCAACTGGGTGCCGCGCGAGGACCTGCCCCGCAACGGGCGCTGAGCCCGCGGAGGCCGGTACGGCGGCTCCGGCCCGGGCCCGGTGACCGGCTCGCCGAGAAGGGTGTCCGGTCAGGCGGGCAGCTCGGGCAGGCGGCGGCTCTGCTCGTAGGCGGCCACCTGCTCGATGCGCCGGCTGTGCCGGGGGTTGCCGGAGAACGGCGTGGTCAGGAACGCCTCGACCAGCGCGGTCGCCTCGTCGAGCGTGTGCTGCCGGGCGCCGATCGCGACGACGTTGGCGTCGTTGTGCTCGCGGGCGAGCTGTGCGGTGTCGACGTTCCAGGCGAGCGCGGCCCGGACGCCCGCCACCTTGTTCGAGGCGATCTGCTCGCCGTTGCCGGAGCCGCCGATCACCACGCCGAGGCTGCCCGGGTCACCGACCACCCGGTCGCCGGTGTGCAGGCAGAACGCCGGGTAGTCGTCGTCCGGGTCGAAGACGTGGGGGCCCACGTCGACCACCTCGTAGCCCTGCTTGGCCAGGTGGTTGGCGAGGTGCACCTTCAACTCGAAACCGGCGTGGTCGGATCCCAGGTAGACGCGCATACCGCGCAGTCTGACAGGCCCGCCCCCGGGCCGGCGCGCGGGCGGCGACCCGGAGGCGGTTTCGTCACACGGTCAGTGCGGCAGCTCGGCCACGACCAAGCCGGCCCGCGCCTTCGGGGTGAACCAGGTGCTCTTTCGCGGCATCTTCTCCCGGGCCAGGTTCACCGCGACGAAGTCGTCGACGGTCACCGGCGCGACGAGCACCGCCAGCTCGGCCCGGCCGGCGTCGACCTCACCGACGAGCCAGCTCGCCGGGTAGTCGCCGCCCACGTACGTGATCCGCTTGTCGCCCGGGTCGAGACCCAGGGCGTCGCGCAGCAGCAGGCGCTCGACGAGCGCGTGGTCGAGGTTCTCCAGCCGGCCGGCGCCGACGTGCGGCAGCGTCACCGCGTACCCCCGGCCGCCGAGATAGAGGTGCACGACGCCGCCGGTGGCCGGCACGTCGACCGGCCCGGCCGCCGGGGTGACCTCCGCGCCCGCCGCGCGCAGCCGGTCGAGCAGCTCGTCCGGCGTGGTGGTCAGCTCGCTGACCAGCCGGTTGTAGGGCTGGATGGCGACCGACGCGGGCGTGGTGATCACCGAGAGGAAGCGCGGGAAACCACCGGTCTGCGCGGCCAGGCTGCGGTGGTTGCCGTCCGCGACCACCAGGTCCCCGCCGCCGGCGAGCGCGGTCAGCTCGTCCTGCGCCGCACCCGGGCCCAGCAGCCAGATCGCGTGCGTGCGACCGGACTGGTCGACGTCGGTCGCGGCGGGCGCGCCGGCCGCGTCGGTCGCCGCCGCGAGCGCGGCGTGCAGCTCGTCGCCCTTGCCGGTCTGCAGCAGGAGTACGGGCGAGAGCAGGTGACCGAGCGCCTCGGCCAGGGCGACGCGCTCGCGCACCTTGGCGATGAACACGTCCTCGTTGCGGATGACCAGGCCCGGCTCGTCGGCGCGGGTGGAGATCTGGTCGGTGTCGACCATGGCCCACAGCCCGTACGCGCTCTCCTCGCCCGGCGCGCTGATCCGGTAGAGCACCACCACCTGCTCGGCCGGCGTGTAGCTGCCGTCCGCCTTCGCCTCGGCCAGGCGCGCCACCGCGTCGGGCAGCGCGTCGAGGAACGACTTCCCGAGGCTGCCGGGCGCCCGGTGGGGCATCTCGATGCCCAGGGCGCTGTGCGGATTCGCCTCGACGATGGAGGTGATCTCCGCGTCGTCGGCGAACTCGTCGTAGTTCTGCGCGCCGGTGCCGCCAGTGGTGATCCAGGCCCGGGCGATCGGATGCACGACCGTCATGTCAGCTGACGCTACCCGGGCCCCGATCGCCGCCGCCGCCCGACTCACCCGCTTACCACCAGGTGAAAGGAAGGGCCCCCGGTTAACGCCTCCGGTAGAGGAAGGGCCCCTTCTTAACACCGGGAAGGGCGACTCAGGCGGTGGCGTTGCGGTGCCGGCCGGGAGTCGGACGGCGGGCCGGCGCGGCGGGGCGGGAGCCGGCGTTGAGGCGTACCGTCGTCGCACCCGCGGCGGCCGGGTGGGCGGCGGCGCCGGACCGCGACGGCGCGCGGGCGGGCCGGCCGGGCTCATCCGGCGGTGTCATCCGCGAGGTGGCCACCACCCGGGCCACGCCGACCACGATCGGCGGGGCCAGCAGGTCGGCCACCTCGGCCGGGCCGACCGGCCAGTCGCTCTCGGTCACCGACCAGTACGTCGCACCGGAGTCCTCGGTCGCCTGCTGCGGCGCGTCGTCGGACATGCGGCGGTGCTTGGCCATGGGAACGCCTCCAGGAACTGCCGTGCCGCGGCCCCGCGGGCCGTCGGCTGGGACACCCGGTGAAACGAGCCCCGCACCGGCCCGGTGACGGGCGGTGCGGGGCTCGGACGCGCCACGTCCCACGCTCAGTCGAAGATCGGGCCCTGCTCGCGGGTGCGCTTCAGCTCGTAGAAACCGGGGGTGGCGGAGACCAGCAGCACGCCGTCCCAGAGCCGGCCGGCCGCCTCGCCCTTCGGCGCCGGGGTGATCACCGGGCCGAAGAAGGCGACCTGACCGCCGTCCGGACCCGGCGCGTGGATCACCGGAGTGCCCACGTCGGTGCCGACCGGCCGCATGCCCGCCTCGTGACTGGCCCGCAGCGCGTCGTCGTACTGCGTGGAATCGGCCGCGTCGGCGAGCGCCGGGTCCAGGCCGACGTCGGTGAGCGCGCCCACGATCATCTCCCGGCCCAGCTCCTCCTGGCGGAGGTGGATCCGGGTACCCATCGCGGTGTAGAGCTTCGCCAGCGCCTCGGCACCGTGCGCCTGCTCGACGGCGATGCACACCCGCACCGGGCCCCAGCCCTTGACCATCAGGTCCTGGTACTCCTCCGGCAGTTCCCGGCCGTCGTTGAGCACGGACAGGCTCATCACGTGGAACCGGATGTCCACGTCCCGGACCTGCTCGACCTCCAGCAGCCAACGGGAGGTGATCCACGCCCACGGGCACAGCGGGTCGAACCACATGTCCGCGGTGACACGTTCGGTCACTGTGTCTTCCCTTCACGCCATCGTCGCGCCGGGGACCCGGCGCGGTCACCTTCGATCCTCACCCCGCACCGCATAGACCGGTACCGGAATGAGAGCGTGACCTCGACCACCGAGGGCTGTCCGTACATGGAAGACTCGGTTCGCAGCGGGCCGTCACGAGCGGCCGGGCGAGAACCGGCGCCGCGGGGCGCGGCGAGACGAGCGGGATGGAGACGAACAGTGCCGGGAGTGCGCAACCTGACCCAGGTCGAGGCTACCGAGCGGGCCCGCCTGCTCGAGGTGACCGGGTACGACATCAGCCTTGACCTGTCGACCGCGGTGCAGTCCACCGGTCGCACGTTCCGCTCGGTGACCGAGGTCCGGTTCCGCTGCGCCGAGCCGGGAGCGACCACCTTCATCGAGACCGCTGCCGAATCGGTGCGCTCGGCCACGCTCAACGGCGAGCCGGTCGACCTGTCCGGCTGGTCCGCCGAGAAGGGGCTCACCCTCAGCGGCCTGGCCGCCGAGAACGTACTGGTGGTCGACGCCGACTTCGGCTACTCCAACAGCGGGCAGGGCCTGCACCGCACCGTCGACCCGGTGGACGGCGAGACCTACCTCTACAGCCAGTTCGAGACCGCTGACGCGCAGAAGGTCTACGCCTGCTTCGACCAGCCCGACCTGAAGAGCGTCTACACCTGGCACGCCACCGTCCCGGAGCACTGGCGGGTCGTGTCGAACATGCCGGTGGCGCGCGAGGAGGCCGCCGGTGAGGGCCTGAAGACGGTGCACTTCACCGTGTCGGAGCGGATGAGCACCTACATCACCGCGCTCTGCGCCGGGCCGTACCACGAGGTACGCCGCACCCACGACGGCATCGACATGGGCTACTTCTGCCGGGCCAGCATGGCTCAGCACATGGACGCCGACGACCTGCACCTGATCACCACGCAGGGCTTCGACTTCTTCCAGGAGAAGTTCGGCGTGCGCTACCCGCTGCCCAAGTACGACCAGCTCTGGGTGCCGGACTTCAACGCCGGCGCGATGGAGAACTTCGGCTGCGTCACGCACGCCGAGTCGCACTACATCTTCCGCTCGCAGGTCACCGACTTCGAGTACGAGCAGCGCGCCAACACGATCCTGCACGAGCTGGCGCACATGTGGTTCGGTGACCTGGTCACCATGCGCTGGTGGAACGACCTGTGGCTGAACGAGTCGTTCGCCGAGTGGGCCAGCCACTGGTGCAACACGAACGCCACCCGGTTCAACGACGCGTGGACCACGTTCCTGTCGATCCGCAAGAACTGGGGTTACCGGCAGGACCAGCTCTCCTCCACCCACCCGGTCTACTGCGAGATGCCGGACCTGGAGGCCGTCGAGGTCAACTTCGACGGCATCACGTACGCCAAGGGCGCGAGCGTGCTCAAGCAGCTCGTCGCGTACGTGGGCGAGGAGCCGTTCCTGGCCGGCCTGCGCGCCTACTTCGGCAAGTACGCCTGGGGCAACGCCACCTTCGACGACCTGCTGTCCGAGTTGGAGGCGGCCTCCGGCCGGGAGCTGCGCAAGTTCGCCGCCCAGTGGCTGGAGACCGCGCAGGTGAACACGCTGCGCCCGGAGGTGACCATCGGCGCCGACGGCACGTACGAGCGGGTGGTGGTCCAGCAGGAGGCGCCGTCGGGCTACCCGACGCTGCGTACCCACCGCATCGGCGTCGGCCTGTACGACCTGACCGACGGCCGGCTGGTGCGCCGGGAGCTGATCGAGACGGACGTGACCGGCGAGTTGACCGAGCTGTCCGAGCTGCACGGCAAGCCCGCCGCGGACGTGCTGCTGCTCAACGACGAGGACCTCACCTACGCGAAGCTGCGGCTGGACGAGCGGTCCATGGCCACCGTGGTGCAGCACATCGCCGGCTTCGACTCGTCGCTGGCCCGGGCGCTGTGCTGGACCGCCGCCTGGGACATGACCCGCGACGCCGAGCTGTCGGCCCGCGACTACGTGGCGCTGGTGCTGGCCGGGCTGACCGCCGAGACGGACATCAACCTCATCACCGCCACGCTGCGGCAGGCGACCACCGCGCTCACCTTCTACGCCGACCCGGCCTGGGCGCCGACCGGCTGGGCCGAGCTGGCCCGTACCGCGCGGACCGGGCTCGCGGCGGCCGAGCCGGGCAGCGGCTTCCAGCTCGCCTGGGCTCGCGCGTACGCCTCCTCGGCCCGCTCCGGTGAGGACCTGGCCACGCTGCGCGGCTGGCTGGACGGCAACGGGGTGCCGGAGGGGTTGACCGTCGACACGGAGCTGCGCTGGACGGTGCTCCAGTCGCTGGTCGCCAACGGCGCGGCGGGCGCCGCCGACGTGGACGCGGAGCTGGCCGCCGACCGTACCGCCAGTGGCGAGCGGGAGGCAGCGTACGCGCACGCGCTGGTGCCGACCGTGGAGAACAAGGCGGCGGTGTGGGCACTGCTCACCGGCCCGGACGCGCTGCCCAACTGGCGCAACCGGGCGCTGCTGCAGGGCTTCACCCACCCGGCGCAGGTCGAGCTGACCGCGCCCTACCGGGAGCGGTACTTCGCCACGGTGGACCAGGTGTGGGCGCAGCGCGACAGCGAGCCGGCGCAGGAGTTCGTGCAGCTCGCCTACCCGGCGTACCTGGTCGACGAGGACACGGTCGCGGCCACCGACGCGTGGCTGGCCCAGGACGGGCGACCGGCGTCGCTGCGGCGGCTGGTGGCCGAGGGCCGCGACGGTGTGGTCCGCGCGCTGAAGGCCCGCGAGCGGGACGCGCGCACCGCCTGAGTGAGGCATGCCGGCCGGGGCCGGCGCGGGTGGCAGCCCGCGCCGGCCCCGGCTGGGACCACGAGAAAGCCCGGCCCACGCGTACGCGGGCCGGGCTTCGTCGTGTGTGCGTGCGGGCGGATCAGCCCTTGCCGGCGTGGCTGGCGAGCTGGTCGAGGCCCTGGATGATGCCGCCGGCCAGGTCGCCGCCGCCGAAGGCGGCCACCATGGAGAGCGCGGCCAGCTTGGCGTACGTGTCCGGGATGCGCTTGCGCGCGTACTTGCCGGTGACGATCTCCAGCTGCCGCTGGTTGGGCGACACCGCGATCAGCACCGAGCGGTCCGGCTCGCCGAGCTGCCGGTGCAGCCGCTCGGCGTGTTCCCGGATCGGCTCGTCGAGGCCGCCGACGAACACCGAGAAGACCAGGCCGGTGCCCTGGTCGGCGAGGCGCAGCGCCTCGTCGATGCGGAGCAGCTGACGGGTCGAGAACGGTCCGTCCAGCACCGCGGGCGGGGTGCCCGTCCCCGTCGTGGGCCGCGCTTCACCAACGGTCACTTGCGCCTCCGGTTCCAGCGGCCGGTGCCTCCCGGCCGGCCTGCTCCTGCTTGCGGCTGGTCAACGCCGGCGCCTGCGCCCCGGCCGCGAGGGCCGTGCCGGCCGAGTCGGCCAGTTGCTCCGGACGGCTCAGGAACCAGACCGGAGTGAAGTCGAAGGGCCGGCCCGGCCGGTAGCGCTTGGCGCCGCCACCGTTGCCACGGCTGCCGGCGGCCGCCAGGGCGGCGATCAGCAGCACCGCGGCGACCGGGATGCCGACGAAGACCACCAACGTCTCGGTAACAGACAATCCCAACGCCCCCAGGCGGAAAGAGAGACCAGGAATGGCGGGTCGGTTGGCCGGTCAGGACCGGTCGCGCCCCACCTCACTTGTGATGTTCACGTTAGCGGAGTCGGCGGCCCGCCAGATTGCGGGGTGCTGATCCCATCCGTCACTCCAGTGCTCCAGCTGCGCGGCAGTGGCGAGCAGTGTCGCGTCGTCGCCGTAGCGACCGGTGAGCAGCACCCCCACCGGAAGCCCGTCGGCGGTCCGCCCGACCGGCAGGGAAACGGACGGATCGCCCGTGACGTTGAAGACCGCGCAGTATGGCGAGAAACGCCGCTGCCTGTCGAAGTCCTCTGCCGGTTCGAGGGCGGCGAACGCCCCCACCGGCGCCTGCGGGGCCGCGAGCGTCGGGCACAGCAGCAGGTCGCAGCCGGCGGTACGGCGTACGCCACGGCGTACCTGCGCCTGGAGTTCGCCGAGCGCGGCGATCAGCCGGGCCGTGCCGAGCGCCTCGCCGCGTTCGCGCAGGAACCGGGTCAGCGGCAGCAGGTCGCCCTCCCGCCCGGCCGGGACGGGGGTGACAGCCAGCGCGTACCAGACGGTCTCGAACAGCGGCCACGCCTCGGGGCCGAGCGGCGCGGGGACGTCGACCACCTCGTGGCCGGCGTCGGCGAGCAGCGCGGAGGTCCGGTCGACGGCGGCTGCGCAGTCCGGGTGGACCGGTTCGTCGGCGAGCATCGGCGTGGTGAAGCGGCCGACGCGCAGCCGGCCGGGGCCGGCGGAGCGGGCGGCGCGGGTGACGCCGAGGTACCCGCCGGCGGGCGCGGCCGGCGGCAGGTACGGCTCGCCGGGCACCGGCCGCGCGAGCACGTCGAGCAGCGCGGCCACGTCGGCCACGGTACGGCCGATCGGCCCGTTCACCGGCAGCCCGAAGCCGCCGAAGCCGAGCGGCCCGCCGGAGACCATGCCCCGGCTCGGTTTGTAGCCGACCAGTCCGCAGAGCGCGGCCGGGATGCGCAGTGAGCCCCCGCCGTCGGAGCCCTGCGCCACCGGGACCAGCCCGGCGGCGACAGCTGCCGCCGCGCCGCCGCTGGATCCGCCGGCCGTGTACGCGAGGTCCCACGGGTTGCGGGCCGGTGGCGCCACCAGTCCCTCGGAGTAGAGCGAGCAGCCGAGTTCGGAGGTGGTGGTCTTGCCGAGGCTGACCAGGCCGGCGTCGGCCAGGAGGCGGACCACGTCGGCGTCGACGGGTGGGACGAAGTCGGCGAAGGCGGCCGAGCCGAAGGTGGTGCGTACCCCGGCGGTGAGCGTCAGGTCCTTGATCGCGGTCGGCACCCCGTGCAGGGGGCCGCGTTCCTCCGCCGCCACCGCGTCGGCGGCGCGGGCGGCGGTCCGGGCCCGCTCGGCGGTGACGGTGACGAACGCGCCGACAGTGTCGCCGAGCGCCTCGACCCGGCGCAGGTGGTGCTCGACCAGTTCCAGGCTGGACAGCTCGCCCCGGCGGATCGCGGCGGCCTGTTCCAGCGCGGTCAGGTCGTGCGGCTCGGCCATGCCGCCCATCCTGCCGGTCCGGCGGCCGGACGACCGGGCGACACGTCCGACCGGCGGTGGCCGGTCCGTATCCGGGTGATCCGACCGGCGGCAGCCGGTCCATATCCGGGTGACATGACCGGTTCGGGATGGTCCGCCGGGCGGGTGGGGCGCGCAGGATGTACAGATCGACATAATTCGATTGAAGGCTGCCCCGACCACCCCGAGGAGCACCCCGTGCACCACGCACCCGGCACACCGGCCCGCCCGTCCCGGCTCCCGCGCGCCCTGCGCCCCCTGCTCGCCCTCGCCCTGACCGCCGCCGGCCTCGCCGCCCTGCCGGTGGCACCGGCCGGAGCCCGCGACGGCGGGCCGGCCGCGGCGCTCGCCGCGAACCCCTACGAGCGCGGTCCCGCGCCCACCACCGCGTCGATCGAGGCCACCCGCGGCCCGTTCGCGATCGCCCAGACCACCGTCTCCGCGTCGAGCGTCAGCGGCTTCCGCGGCGGCACCATCTACTACCCGACAAGCACCGCCGAGGGCACCTTCGGCGCGGTCGCCGTCTCCCCCGGCTTCACCGCCAGCCAGTCGGCGGTGTCCTGGCTCGGGCCCCGGCTGGCCTCACAGGGCTTCGTGGTCATCACCATCGACACCCTCTCCGTCTACGACCAGCCGGCCAGCCGCGGCACCCAGCTCCTGGCCGCCCTGGACTACCTGACGAACACCAGCGCGGTGCGTACCCGGATCGACCGCAACCGGCTGGCGGTGATGGGGCACTCGATGGGCGGTGGCGGCAGCCTGTCGGCGGCGAACGCCCGGCCCGCGCTCCAGGCGGCGATCCCGCTGACCGGCTGGCACTCCACGAAGAACTGGTCGTCGGTACGCGTGCCGACGCTCGTCATCGGCGCGGAGAACGACACGGTGGCGCCGGTGTCGTCACACTCGGAGCCGTTCTACACCAGCCTGCCGGCCACGCTGGACAAGGCGTACCTGGAGTTGAACGCGGCGAGCCACTCGGCGCCGACCTCGCCGAACGTGACTGTCGCGAAGTACAGCATCTCCTGGCTCAAGCGGTTCGTCGACGACGACACCCGCTACGAGCAGTTCCTCTGCCCGGCACCCCGGGGCACGGCCATCGAGGAGTACCGGGACACCTGCCCGCACTCCTGAGCAGCGCCGGGTGCGTCCGTCGACTCTAGGGCGACGACGGACGCACCCGCGCCGGTCTTCAGCGGCCGAGGAACCGCAGCGCGTTGCCGCCGAGCAGCGCGTCCCGCTGCGCGTCGGTGAGGAAGTCCGCCCGGTGCACCACCTGGCCGACCGGCCGCTCCCCCAGCGGGTACGGGTAGTCGCTGCCGAGCAGCACCCGCTCGGCGCCCATGGTGTCCACCAGCAGCCGCAGCGCGGCCGGTTCGAAGACCACCGAGTCGACGTGGAACCTGTCGACGTAGGAGCTGGGCGGCGCGCTGGACGCGCCGCGTACCAGGTCACCCCGGCGGTGCCAGGCGTTGTCGGCGCGGCCCAGCCAGAACGGGAAGCTGCCGCCGCCGTGCGCGAAGCAGATCCGCAGCGTCTCCGGCACCCGGTCGAACACGCCGCCGAGGATCAGTGCCAGCACCGACAGGTGCGTCTCGGCCGGCATCCCGGTCAGCCAGCGCGCCATCCACCGGTCCAGCCGGGGGCCGCCGGGCATGTCCCACGGGTGCACGAACACCGGCGCGCCCACCTCGGCGCAGTGGGTCAGGAACTGCACGATGCCCGCGTCGTCCAGGTCCCGGTCGCCGACGTGGTTACCGATCTCCACCCCGGCGTGCCCGGCCGCCAGGCAGCGGTCCAGCTCGGCACAGGCCGCGTCCGCGTCCTGCAACGGCACCTGGCAGAACGGCACCAGCCGGTCGCCGCCGGCGGCGGTGACCTCCAGCGTGAGGTCGTTGAAGATCCGGGCCACCTTGACCGCCTGGTCGGCCGGGCGGTCGTAGCTGAAGAAGACCGGGGTGGGCGAGACGACCTGCACGTCCACGCCGTCGGCGTCCATGTCGGCGAGCCGGGTCGGCGCGTCCCAGCACTGCCCGCCGATCGGGCGGAACTCCGTCTCCCCCACCATGATCATGGCGGCGCGCTCGGAGTCCACCCGCAACCAGGGCCACCCGGACCCGCCGCACGCCGCGGCGAGGTCCGGCCACCCCTTCGGTACGACGTGCGTGTGCACGTCCACGACCGGCACGCGTCAGCCCTTGCCCGGGTGCAGCGCGCCGCAGTTGTCGCAGGTGCGGGCCTTCTCGTCGGCGTAGAACGCGGCGAAGACCGGGGGCAGGTCGGCGGCGATGTCGCGGACCTGCAACTCCACCTCGTGCACCTTGTGGTGGCACTCGCCGCAGTACCACTGGAACTTCTCCAGCGTGCCCTCCTCGCGGACCCGCTCGATCACCATGCCGATCGAGCTGGCCTCGGGGCGCTGCGGCGAGTGCGGGGTGTTGCGCGGCAGCATCCACATCTGCCCCTCGCGCACGTGCACCGTACGCGGGCCCTCGGGCAGCATCAGGTTGATGTGCATGTTGCCCTTGACCTGGTAGAAGAACTCCTCGTACGGGTCGACGTGGAAGTCCGTGCGCTGGTTCGGGCCGCCGACCACCATGACGATGAAGTCGTCGCTGCCGGGCAGCATCTCCTTGTTGCCCACCGGGGGCTTGAGCAGGTGCTGGTTCTCGCCGATCCAGCCGGAGAAGCTGAACGGCTCGGCGATCTCACTCATGGGAACCTCCCGACGGAAGTAGGGCGACTGCCTGCATCTCGATCAGCAGATGCGGATGCGGAAGCTGGTGCACGGCGACTGTGGTCCGGGTCGGGCCGGTGGCGTCGAAGAACTCCGCCCACACCTCGTTGTAGCCGCCGAAGTCGTTCATGTTGACCAGGTAGCTGGTGACCTGCACCAGGTCGCTCAGGTCGGCGCCGACCGAGCGGAGCAGGTCACGGATGTTCTCCACCACGGCCCGGGTCTGCTCCCGGATGTCCAGGTCGGTGGTGCCGAACTCGTCCACCGACACCCCGGCGAACGTGTTGTCCGGCCGGCGCGACGACGTGCCGGACACGTAGACGAACCCACCGCCCACCTTGACGTGCGGGAACGCGCCCCGCGGCACGGCCTTCCCGGCCACCACGCGGGCCGTCACGGCAGAGCCTTCAGGGAGGCGGAACCGAGCTTCTCCACAGTGGCGCGCACGTGTGCGCCCGGTCGCAACGGCACCGCTGCGGTGGCCGCGCCGGCCAGGAACACCCAGCCCTTGCGCAGCCGGACGCCGTGCCGGCCGGCCAGCCGCAGGCCCTCGTCCAGGGCGCGGCGCGGGTCGCCGAGGATGGCGGCGGTCGAGCCGACCTGTGCCACCCGCCCGTCGATCTCCAGCAGCACGCCGAGGTTGTCCAGCCCGTCCGGCACCGGCGACCACGGCCCGACCACGAACGCGGCGGCCGAGGTGTTGTCGGCCACCACGTCCGGCAGCGAGAAGGTGAAGTTCGCGTACCGGGAGTCGATCAGCTCGATCGCCGGGGCGACCGCGCGTACCGCCCGGGTGAACGAGCCGACCGGTTCGCCCGGGTCGGGCAGCCGGTCCAGCAGGAACGCCACCTCCGGCTCGACGCGCGGGTGGATGAAGTCGCCGACGTCGACGGCGCCGCCGTCGGGCACCCGCATCACGTCGGTCAGCCGGCCCCAGATCACCTCGTCCACGCCGACCTGGGCCATCTTGGCCTTGCTGGTGAGGCCCATCTTCAGGCCGACCAGCCGCTCACCCCGGTCGAGGCGGCGCTTCACCAGCGCGGTCTGCACCGCGTACGCGGCGTCGACGTCGAGGCCGGTCTCGGCGGCGAGCTGCGGGATCGCGGCGGCGTCGTCAGCCGCCGCGCCCAGCTTCTCCGCGATGCCCGCGATGTCCGGCCCGATCATGGGTTCTCCTTGCTCGCCAGGTCCAGTGCCACGTCCACGATCATGTCCTCCTGGCCGCCGACCATCCGGCGGCGGCCCAGCTCGACCAGGATCGAGCGGACGTCCACGCCGTACTTGGCCGAGGCACGCTCGGCGTGACGCAGGAAGCTTGAGTAGACGCCCGCGTACCCCAGGGAGAGCGTCTCCCGGTCCACCTGGACCGGCCGGTCCTGCAAAGGGCGGACGAGGTCGTCGGCGGCGTCCATCAGCGCGAACACGTCGCAGCCGTGCTTCCAGCCGTGCAGCTCGGCGACCGCGACGAAGACCTCCAGCGGCGCGTTGCCCGCGCCCGCGCCCATACCGGCGAGCGACGCGTCCACCCGGACGGTCCGCCCGGAGGGCGAACCGAGCGGGCCGTCGCCGAGGATCCGGCCGTGCTCGACCGCCAGCACGCTGTTCGCCACACCCAGGGACAGGTTGTGGTGCGCGTGGATGCCGATCTGCGTCTCCGGTTCCAGCACCTGCCGGTACGCGTCGACGCGCTGCGCCACGTCCGACATCAGCAGCCGCCCGCCGGAGTCGGTGACGTAGACGCAGTGCGCGCCGTACGACTCCATGAGCTTCGCCTGCGCGGCCAGCCCGGCCGGGTCGTTGAGGTGCGACATCATCAGGAACCCGGAGACGTCCATGTCGTTCTCCCGGGCCCAGGCGATGTGCTGGGCCGAGATGTCCGCCTCGGTGCAGTGCGTGGCGATCCGTACGCTCGTCACGCCGAGCGCCTTCGCCGCCTTCAGGTCGGCGATGGTGCCGATGCCCGGCAGCAGCAGCGTGGTGAGCCGCGCGGTGGTGAGCACCTCGGCGGCGGCGGCGATCCAGTCCGCGTCGGCGGCGGCGCCGTGCCCGTAGTTGACGCTGGAACCGGCCAGGCCGTCGCCGTGGGCCACCTCGACCGCCGCCACGCCGGCCGCGTCGAGCGCGGCGGCGATGGTACGCACCTGGTCGACCGTGTAGCGGTGGCCGATGGCGTGCATGCCGTCGCGCAGCGTCACGTCCTGGATGTAGAGGTCGGTCATCGCGCACTCACCTCCGTCGCGCGCAGCGCCACCAGCCGCTCCGCGGTACGCAGCGCGGCCGACGTCATGATGTCCAGGTTCCCGGCGTACGCGGGCAGGTAGTGCCCGGCGCCGGAGACCTCCAGGAACACCGACACCTGCAGGCCGGTGAAGTGCCGGCCGAGCACCGGCGCGTACGTGTCGACAGGGTCGAACTGCACGTCCTGCTTGAGCCGGTAGCCGGGCACGTACTCCTGCACGGCCTTCACCATGTCGGCCACCGAGGCGGCGATCGCGCCCCGGTCGGCGTCGGCGTCCGGGCACAGGCAGTAGACCGTGTCGCGCATGAGCAGCGGCGGGTCGGCCGGGTTCAGCACGATGATGGCCTTGCCGCGTTCGGCGCCGCCGACCACCTCGATGGCGCGGGCGGTGGTCTCGGTGAACTCGTCGATGTTGGCCCGGGTGCCCGGACCGGCCGACTTCGAGGCGATCGAGGCGACGATCTCGCCGTACGCGACAGGGGTGATCCGGCCGACCGCGTGCACGATCGGCACCGTCGCCTGCCCGCCGCAGGTCACCATGTTGACGTTCGGCTCGCCCAGGTGCTCGTCGAGGTTCACCGGCGGCACCACGTACGGGCCGATCGCGGCCGGGGTCAGGTCGACCACCGTGCGGCCGTGTGCCCGCAGCACCTCGTCGTGCCGCTTGTGCGCGCCAGCCGAGGTGGCGTCGAAGACCAGTTGGACGTCGGCGAACTCGGGCAGCGCGACGAGGCCGTCGACGCCCTCGGCGGTGGTGGTCACGCCGAGCCGGCGGGCCCGGGCCAGACCGTCCGAGGCCGGGTCGATGCCGGCCATCGCCACCATGCGCAGGCTCTCACTGAGCCGCAGCACCTTGATCATCAGGTCGGTGCCGATGTTGCCCGACCCGAGCACCGCCACTCCGACGCTCATGCCGGCCCTCCGCTGCGCTGCGTGCCGCCATGAGGCTCGACGGCCCTGTATCGATGATTCGCTCGCTGGCGCTCGCTCATGAGCTGGTCTCCTTGGAGAAACAGGTACGCACCGAACCGAGCCCGGAGATGCGCGCCTCGTACGCGGCGCCGGGCGTGACCGGCACCATCGGGCCGAGCGCGCCGGAGAGCACCACGTCACCGGCCTTGAGCGGGTCGCCCGCCCGGGCCATGGTCGCGGCCAGCCACTGCAACGCGTGCAGCGGATTGCCCAGGCAGGCCGCGCCCGCGCCGACCGAGACCGGCTCACCGGCGTGCTCCAGCACCATGCCGCACAGCCGCAGGTCCACGTCGGCGAGTCGCCGGGGCGCGGTGCCGAGCACGAACAGCCCGCTGGAGGCGTTGTCCGCCACCGTGTCCACGATGGAGATGTCCCAGTCGGCGATCCGCGAGTCGACGATCTCGATGGCCGGCAGCACGTGGTCCACCGACCGGATCAGGTCGACAGTGGTGACCCGCTCGTCCGGCAGGTCCGCGCCGAGCACGAAGGCGATCTCCGCCTCCACCCGCGGCTGGAGCAGCCGCCCGATCGGCACCTCGACGCCGTCACCGACGGCCATGTCGTCGAAGAGCACTCCGAAGTCGGGCTGGAAGACGCCGAAGCTCTCCTGCACGGTCCGCGACGTCAGGCCGATCTTCGCGCCGACGCGGCGGTGCCCCTTGCCCAGCCGCTGCCGGGTGTAGACCTGCTGCACCTGGTACGCGGCCTCGATGTCGCCCTCGGGCAGCAGCCGGCCGCGCAGCGGCGGGCAGGGCTTCCCCTCCTGCCGGGCCACCGCGAGTTCCCGGTTGGCGGCCTCGATGTCCACGGTCATGGCGGCTCCTCGCTTACGTCGCTGCGGATTCCGGCCATTCTGCCCACCACGCGCGCCCGCGCCAGTCCGCGCGCTCATGCTGGGCCACCCTTCGTTCGCGACTGCGGGGCTCGCAACACCGGCTCACTCCTCGCGCTCACGTCAAATCCACGCAGACATTCGTCAGTTCGGAGTAGAAGTCGAGCGAGTGCACGCCGCCCTCGCGGCCGACACCCGACGCCTTCACCCCGCCGAACGGGGTGCGCAGGTCGCGCAGGAACCAGGTGTTCACCCAGACGATGCCCGCGTCGAGCCGGGCACCGGCCCGGTGCGCCCGGCCCACGTCCCGCGTCCACACCGTCGCCGCCAGGCCGTAGGCGGTGCCGTTTGCGAGCGCGAACGCCTCGTCCTCGTCGTCGAACGGCGCGACGTGCACCACCGGGCCGAAGATCTCCTCCTGGTTGGTGCGGGCGTCCGGGCCGAGCCCGGTGAGCACCGTCGGCTGCACGTACGCCCCGCCGTCGCGGGCGTCGCCGAAGCGCGGCACGCCGCCCCCGGCGCGCACCTCGGCGCCCTCGGTACGGGCCAGCGCGTAGTGGCCGAGCACCTTGTCCCGGTGACCGTGCGAGATGAGCGGCATGTTCGCCGTCGCCTCGTCGTCCGGCCAGCCGTACGCCAGCTCGTCGGCGCGCTTGGCCAGGCGGGCGGTGAACTCCTCGAACACCGGCCGCTGCACGTAGACGCGTTCGGTGCAGAGACAGACCTGGCCGCCGTTCGTGAAGCTGGACCGCACCGAACCGGCGACCGCCGCGTCCAGGTCGGCGTCGGCGAAGACCAGGCCGGCGTTCTTGCCGCCCAGCTCGAAGCTGACCGCCTTCACCCCGTCGGCGGCGGCGCGCATGATCGCGCTGCCGGTCGCCGACTCGCCGGTGAACGTGATCGCGTCCACGCCCGCGTGCCGGGTCAGGTGCTCACCGGCCGAGCCGGGCCCGAAGCCGTGCACCAGGTTGAACACGCCCTCCGGCACGCCCGCCGCGGCCATCACCTCGGCCAGCAGCGTGGCCGAGGCGGGGGTCTCCTCGCTGGGCTTGACCACCACGGCGTTGCCGCAGGCCAGGGCCGGGGCGACCTTCCAGGTGAGCAGCAGCAGCGGCAGGTTCCACGGCACGATGACCGCCACCACGCCGACCGGCTTACGGACCGCGTAGTTGAGCGCCCGCCCACCGGTCGGTGTGACGGTGGTGAACGACTCGGTGGGCGCGGTCGCCACGATCTCCGCGAACGCCCGGAAGTTGGCAGCGCCGCGCGGGATGTCGAGCGTACGGGCCTGCGAGATGGACTTGCCGGTGTCCGCCACCTCGGCGGCGACCAGGTCGTCGAAGCGCCGTTCCAGCTCGTCGGCGACCCGGCGGAGCACCTCGGCGCGCTCCCGCTCGCCCATCCGGCCCCACGGGCCGCGCAGCGCCGCCCGTGCCGCGGCGACCGCGTCGTCCACAGTCGACTGCGACGCCTCGACCACCTCGAACACCGGCTCGCCGGTGACCGGGCTGCGCTTGGTGAACCGGGAGCCGGCGTCGACGAACTCGCCGCCGACGAAGTTGCGCAGCAGGCCGGGGCCGTCCGGCGCGTGCCCGGTCATCAGCCGGGGATCCCAGAGCGTCATCGCCGCCGCCCCAGCGCCGCGCGGACACCACCGGCCAGCAGCGCCAGCGCGCCGGCCGCCACCGCGCCGACCACCGCGTACTGCGCGCGCACCCGGCGGCGCACCTGCGCGTACGGGGTGGTGGAGAAGGAGACCAGCTCGTACTGGGAGACGTAGCGGCCGGGCAACGCCCGCTCCAGGGCGTGCTCGACCTGCTTGCGGGTGCGGAACACCGGCGAGGCGACCTTGTCCCGCATCTCCACGAAGTTCGCCAGCGCCATCCGGGCGATCGCCTCCGCGTTGTCCTGGCGGCGGTGCTGGAACAGCGGCAGCGCGGCGGTCCACTCGTCGTCGCACTCGTCCAGGCAGCGGTCCAGCTCGACCACGTCCTCGAACGCGCAGTTCGCGCCCTGGCCGTAGAACGGCACGATGGCGTGCGCGGCGTCGCCGATCAGGCCGACCTTGCCGGCTACCTGCCACGGCGTGCAGCGCACCGTGCCGAGCACACCGACCGGGTTGTGCTGGTAGTCGTCGACCAGGTTCGGCGCGAGCGGGACCAGGTCCGGGTAGTGGGTGGCGAAGAACTGCTCGATCGCGGCCGGGCTGCTCAGCGACGCGAAGCTGCGGGTGCCGTGGGTGGGCCAGAACAGCGTGCAGGTGAAGGAGCGGTCCGGGTTCGGCAGCGCGATCATCATCGAGGTGCCGCGCGGCCAGATGTGCAGCGCGCCCGGGTCGAGCGCGAACTCCCCGCCCAGCGGCGGGATGGTCAGCTCCTTGTAGCCGTAGTCGAGGAAGTCGAGGCTCTCGGTCAGGCCGCCGTACGCGAGCAGCTGCCCGCGCACCGCGGAGCCGGCGCCGTCGGCGCCGAGGACGACCGAGGCGGTGGCGGTGACCTTGCCCTGCGGCGTCTCGAACGTCATCTCGCCGCCGAGCGGGTCGAGGCCGACCAGCCGGTGGTCGAACGCGACGCGCACGTTCGGCAGCGCGGCGGCGGCGTCGAGCAGCGCGTTGTTCAGCGCGCCCCGGCTGATCGAGTTGATCGCCCGGTCCCCGGAGCCGCTGTACGACTGGAACTCCGGCTCGCCCTCGACCGGGTGGATCATGCGGCCGCGCATCGGCAGCGCGTCCGCCATCACCTCGTCCTCCAGGCCGATGCGGCGCAGCGCGTCCAGGCCGCGCTCGGACAGCGCCAGGTTGATCGACCGGCCCCGCTCGACCGTGCCGGTACGCGGGTCGGGCCGCCGCTCGTAGAGGGCCACCGGATAGCCGCGCCGGGCCAGGTAGCAGGCCAGCAGGCAGCCGGCCAGTCCGGCGCCGACCACAGCGATCTCGTCGCGCTCTCTCACGAGCCCTCCTTCTCGAACGTTGCCGCCAGCGCCTCGGCGACCCGCCAGCAGTCGTGGTACGTGGAGTACAGCGGCACCGGCGCGAACCGGACGATGTCCGGCTCCCGGGCGTCGGCGACCACGCCGTGCTCGTGCCGCAGCCGCTTGGTCAGCTCGTTGGCGCTACCGACGCCGATCCGCACCGAGAGCTGGCAACCGCGCCGGGCCGGGTCGCGCGGGGTGACCACGGTGAGCGGCCGGCCGGGCGTCACCTCGTCGAGCAGCTGCTCCAGCCAGGCGGTCAGCCGCAGGCTGCGCTCACGCAGCGCCGGCATGCCGACGGAGTCGAACAGCTCCAGCGAGGTACGCACCGGGCCCATCGCGAAGATCGGCGGGTTGGAGATCTGCCACGCCTCGACGGTGGCCGGGGGCCGGGACACCGGGGTCATCTCGAACCGGGTGGCCGCCTCGGTGCTCCACCAGCCCTCGAAGCGCTGGATGGACGGATCGCCGAGGTGCCGCTCGTGGACGAAGACGCCACCGAGCGCGCCCGGCCCGGAGTTGAGGTACTTGTACGAGCACCAGGCGGCGAAGTCGACGTCCCAGTCGTGCAGCGCCAGCGGCACGTTGCCGGCGGCGTGCGCCAGGTCCCAGCCGACCACCGCGCCCGCCGCGCGGCCGGCGGCGGTGATGGTGGGGATGTCCATCAGCTCGCCGGTCAGGTAGTTCACGCCGCCGAGCATCAGCAGCGCCACCGTGTGGCCCTCGCGGGCCAGGAAGTCCAGCACGTCCTCGGTGTCGAGCGTGTCGGAGCCGGGGCGCGGCTTGAGGCGTACGACAGTGGTGTCCGGGTCCAGGCCGTGGAAGCGGGCCTGGCTGCGCACCGCGTAGCTGTCCGAGGGGAACGCGCTGTCCTCGATGACGATGCGGGTGCGCTCGCCGGCCGGCCGGTAGAAGCTCACCATCAGCAGGTGCAGGTTGACGGTGAGGGAGTTCATCACCACGGTCTCGGCGGGCAGCGCGCCGACCAGGCGGGCGGCCGGCGCGGTCAGCAGCTCGTGGTACGGCAGCCAGGGCCGCTCCGACTCCAGGTGCCCCTCCACGCCCAGGCGCTGCCAGGCGTCCAGGTCGGCGAGCAGCTCGTCCCGGGTGGCCCGGGGCTGAAGGCCGAGCGAGTTGCCGGCGAGGTACGCCGTGTCGGGGTAGCGCCCGCCGTCGGCGGGCGGGATGTGGAACAGGTGCCGGTGGCCGGGGTCGGCGGCGTCGCGGCGGAGGGCTTCGTTCTCGGGGGTGTGCATGCTGTTCTCTCTCGTCACATCGCGGTGCGGGCCGACCACAGCTCCGGGAAGACCACCCGGGCCATGCTGCGCTGCAACCATGCCAGTCCGGCGGAGCCGCCGCTGCCGACCTTGGCGCCCATGGTGCGCTGCACGGCCTTGACGTGGTTCCAGCGCCAGTCGCCGAACTCCTCGGCGATCTCGGTCAGCGCGTCGCCGAGCAGGCGCAGGTGGTTGTCCGGGCCGTTGTCGCCGTAGATGCGGACCCAGGCCGCCTCGATCGCCGGGTGCGCCTCGTGCTCGGCGTTCACGTCCCGCGACAGCAGTTCGGCCGGTACGTCGAAGCCCTTGCGGGCCAGCAGCGCCACCACCTCGTCCCAGAGGCTCGGCGTGGCCAGCGCGGCGGTCAGCTCGTCGTACACCTCGGTGTGCCGGCGGAACGGGCGGATCAGCGCCCGGTCGCGCAGGCCGAGCAGGAACTCCAGTTGCCGGTACATCGCGGACTGGAAGCCGGAGCCCTCGCCGAGCCGGTCGCGGAAGCGGTTGAAGTCGGCCGGGCTCATCCAGCGCAGGCCGTGCCAGGCGGCGTTGAGGCCCTCCAGGTGCAGAGCGGCGCGGCGCAGCGGGGGCAGCGCCTCCCAGATCCGGTCCTCGCGCAGCTCGCGCTTGGCGTGCCGCAGCTCGTGGCAGGTCAGGCCGAAGTACAGCTCCATGATCTGGCTGACCATCAGGAAGGACATCTCGCCCGGGTCGTCGCTGAGCGGCTCCTGGAGCCGGTGCAGCGTGCTGGCCCGTACGTACGCGTCGTACGGCACGCGGTCGGCGAACTCCAGGGTCGGCTCGCCGCCGTTGCGCGCCGCCCGAGCCGCCCGTTCCTGCGGGGTTACCGGGCGCACCGCCGTCGTCTGTTCCACAGTCATTCTCCGTCCGTGCGCGGGGTAGACGTCATGATCCCGCTGGTGGGCGGCCGAATGGAATGCCTGTTCAACGGCGGTATGGTGGTCTCACTTGGCGAACCGAAACCATCTCGCGTCGCCCTCTTTACGGAAGGAAGGTCCGCGCGTGGACGACATGGACTGGGCGCTGCTGCGCGAGCTCCAGGCCGACGCCCGGCTGTCGTACAGCGAGTTGTCCCGCCGGGTCCACCTGTCCCCGCCCGCGGTCGCCGAGCGGGTGCGGCGGCTGGAGGAATCCGGCGTGATCACCGGCTACCACGCCCACGTCGACCTCACCCGGGCCGGGCGCACGGTGCTCGCGCTGATCCGGATGTCCTGCTACGGCGCGCGCTGCATCCTCAACGACCCCGACGTCGCGGGCTGGCCGGAGATCATGGAGATCCACCGGATCACCGGGGACGCGTGCAGCATGCTCAAGGTCGCCGCGACGAACATGGGCGAGTTCGAAGAGGTCATCGACCGCCTCGCGCCGTACGGGCAGCCGTCCAGCACGATGGTGCTCTCCACCCCGCTGGCCTGGCACCCGGTGGTCAAGGCGCCTCGTTAGCTTCCCCCACCTCCCGGGAACACAGCCGCCGCTGCCCGTCAGTGGTCCGGCGCACCGTCGCGCCGGGAGGGGGGAACCATGCGAGGGCTCGTGTCACATCGTGCGTTGTCGTCCCTGCTGGGCCTGCTCGGCCTGGTCGCGGCGTTCGTCCTGACCACCGCGCCGCCGGCCCGGGCCGGGGAGAGCGTGTTCATCGAGGTGACGCCGAACAGCGTCCAGGCCGGTTCCCGGGTCAACCTGCGGGCCGGCTGCGACAACAGCAACAACCGCCAGGCGCAGGTCACCTCGGACGCCTTCGGGCGGGTGACGCTGCGGCCGGACAACGGCTTCCTCACCGGCTCGGTCACAGTGCCCGGGAACAAGGCGCCCGGCGACTACCCGGTGAACCTGGACTGCTCCAACGGCAACACCGCCTCGACCATGCTCACCGTGCTCAACATGGCGCAGCCGAGCAAGGGGCCGGCGACCGGCGGCGGTGGCACCGCGGGCAGCCGGGGCACGGGCTCGCTGCTGCTGGTCGGCGGTCTGGTAGCGGTGGCAGTGGTGGCCGGTGTGAGCGCCCGCCGCAAGACCGGCGGCCGCGTCTGACGGGGTGCCGCGATGGCCCGCTCATCACGCCGCCGGGACCGTACCGGCCCGGCGGCGGACCGCACCGGCCGCCGCGCCGCCGCCCGCCGGTCGCGGGGGCGTACCGGACGGCTCCGGGCCGCGCTGCGGCTGACCGCCGGGGCCGCGCGCCGGTTCGCCCACATCGCCGGGCACGCGTTCTCGGCCAGCGTCGCCACGGCGGATCCGCAGTCCCGGCCGGTTCCGGCCCGCGCCGCCCGGACCACCACCCGCCGGTACGCCCCGAGCCGGCACCCGGGTGTCCCGGTGCTCGTGGTGGCGAGCGTGATGGCGCTGATCGTGGCCATGCTCGGCGTGGAACGGGTGACCGGGGTCAGCGTGCTGCCCGACCGGATCGTCGCCGGTCTGCGCCCGCCGCCGAAGAAGTTCCCGGTGCTGCCGGCCAGTCCGCCGACGGACCTGAGCATCGGGAAGCTGGACCTGCGCGCGCCGGTGCACCGGGTCGGCATCGCGCCGGACGGCAGCATCGCGGTGCCGGACGTGGAACGGGCCGGTGAGGTCGGCTGGTACGACCAGGGCCCCACCCCCGGCCAGTACGGCCCGGCGGTGCTCGTCGGCCACGTCGACACCACCACCGGGCCGGCCGTCTTCCACGGGCTGCGGGAACTCGACGACGGCGACCGGATCGAGGTGACCCGCCAGGACCGCTCGGTGGCGGTGTTCGAGGTGACCTCGATCGAGCGGTACGGCAAGGAGAAGCTGCCGGTGGAGGACGTCTACGGCGACTTCAGCCGGCCCGGCCTGCGGCTGATCACCTGCGGCGGGCGCTGGGTCGGCGGCGAGACCGGGTACGCGGACAACCTGGTGGTCTACGCCTCGCTGGTCAAGGCGCGCTGAGCGCCGGTCAGGCCGCCTCGGGCTCGGGCTCGCGCAGGTCGAGCCAGTCCGCCCAGCGCGGGTCGGGGGCGCGGTGCCCGAGCACCCGCCAGGCGGTCCCCTTGGGCGCGGCCGGCAGGTGGTGCAGCCGCCAGCCCAGCTCGGCCGGCGTCTTGTCGCCCTTCGTGTGGTTGCACCGGGCGCAGGCGGCGACCACGTTCTCCCAGGCGTGCCGGCCGCCCCGGCTGCGCGGGAACACATGGTCGATGGTCTCGGCCGGCCCCCGGCAGTACGCGCACCGCCACCCGTCGCGGGCGAACACGGCCCGCCGGGACAACCCGACATGGGTGCGGTACGGCACCCGGACGTAGCGGGTCAGGCGTACCACAGAGGGCACCGGTAACGCGTTGCGCGCACTGTGCAGGATGCCCTCGCCGTCGGCGACGCAGACCGCCTTGGCGGAGAGGACGAGGATCGCGGCACGACGCACCGACACGACGCACAGGGGCTCGTAGGTGGCGTTGAGAACGAGTGCACCGGAGCCCGCCGTGGGTCGTATGTCAGGCATCGCGCTCACCCTCCCGGTCCAGCCGCTCCCGCCGCCCGCGCGCCGGAACCGCCCGCGAACAGCGCGGAACAGCTCCGACGCCGGCTGGATCACCGACGTCCGTTGCGCCAATAGTCCCTGATCGCGCCCTCGATTGCACGTACTAATCCCGGCTTCCCCCGGGCAGCGGCACTTCGCCGTGGTGGCGATGTCCGCCGCCGCCCGCCCGTGCGGTACGAAAGCACTGTGAACGTCTCCGACCTGATCTCCGCCGTGGTGTCCGCCCTCTCCGACCGGCGCCCGGACTGCCAGGGCAGCAGCTCCTGCGAGTTCCTGTACCGGCTCACCGGCTCCGCCTGGTTCGCCGAGAGCAGCTACTGGGTCCTGCTGAAACCGCTGCGGGTCGCGTTGATCCTGGTGATCGCGGTGGCCGCCCGGTGGGCGCTGCACCGGACCATCAACCGGCTGGTGCGGACCACCACCGACGGCGCGGTGCCGACCATGCTCCGCCCGCTGCGCGAGCGGATCCCCAGCGCCACGCTGGACCCGAACCAGTTCGTGCCGGAGCGGCGGCGGCAGCGGGCCGAGGCGATCGGGTCGGTGCTGCGCAGCATGGTCACCGCGTTCGTCTTCGGCATCGCGCTGCTGATGGTGCTCAAGGAGTTCAGCTTCGACCTGGCCCCGCTGCTGGCCAGCGCGGGCATCGCCGGCGTGGCGCTCGGCTTCGGCGCGCAGAGCCTGGTCAAGGACCTCATCGCCGGCCTGTTCATGCTGATCGAGGACCAGTACGGCGTCGGCGACACGGTCGACCTGGGCGAGGCGACGGGCGTGGTCGAGGCGGTGGGGTTGCGGGTCACCACCGTCCGGGACGGCCGCGGCGTGCTCTGGTACATCCGCAACGGCGAGATCATCCGGGTCGGGAACAAGAGCCAGGGCTGGGCGCTGGTGGTGGTCGACCTGCCGATCGGGTTCGCCTCCACCGAGGAGGCCACCGCTGTGCTGCGTACCGCGGCGGCGTCGGTGGCGCTGGACCCGGAGCTGGCGCCGAAGATCGTCGAGGAGCCGGAGGTGCTCGGCGTCGAGCAGATCACCGTCGACGGCGCGGTGATCCGTACCGTCGTCAAGACCACCGCGGACGGCCAGTTCGCGGTCGGCCGCGAGCTGCGCCGCCGGCTCGCGGAGGCGCTGGAGAACTCGGGGATCGTCGCGCAGATCGCGGCCGCCCGGCTGTTCCCGGGCCTGCCGGTCCAGCCGCCGGCGCCGCCCGCCACCGAGGGCACGGGGACCGGCGGACCCACCTGAGTCGCCGGACGAGCCGGACAATTTCCGGGGGTCGCGCGCCGCGCGGCCCCTCGGGTATCGTCCGTTCGGTTCAGTCGGAGATGCGACGATCAATCCGTTCGCCCTAGCCAGTTGTCAGACGATCGGGCAGAATCCGGTGCACACGCTCCACCGGGGAGCGTGCTCGTGTCCTCGCTGATCGGTTGATCTGACGACGGTTCCCGGTCGGGCCATCACAAGTGGTCGACCAGGAACGATGGAGGCGACGGTGTCCGACGCGCGACCCGCCCAGGAGAGCCCGGCCACCTTTCGGGACGTCTTCGGCCAGTCGGAGTTCCGCGTCATCTTCGCCGCCAACACCCTCTCCTGGGTGGGTGACTACCTGGCCCGCGCCGCGGTCGCCGTGCTCGTGTTGCGCGAGACCGACTCGGTAGCGCTCTCCGCCGCCGCGTTCGCCGCCAGCTACCTTCCCTGGCTGGTCGGCGGCCCACTGCTCTCCGCGCTCGCCGAGCGGCACCACTACCGGCGGGTCATGGTGGTCTGCGACGTCCTCCGGATGGCGCTGATGGCGCTCGTCGCGATGCCCCGGATGCCGACCTGGTCGATCTTCGCGCTGATCTTCCTGGCCACGCTCGCGAACCCGCCCAGCCAGGCGGCGCGGTCGGCGCTGATGCCGCACATCCTGACCGGGGACCGGCTGGTCGTGGGCCTGTCCGCGTTGACCAGCGCCGGCCAGGCCGCCCAGGTCGTCGGCTACCTGATCGGCGCCACAGTGGCGGCGCTCAACCCGAACATCGCGCTGCTCGTCAACGCCGTCACCTTCGCCGTGTCGGCCGCGCTGGTCCGCTTCGGCATCCGCGAGCGGCCACCGGCGATGGCCGAGGTGCACCGCAGCCACCTGCTGCGGGAGACCGTCCAGGGCTTCCAGATCGTCTTCGACCGGCCGGTGCTGCGCGCCATCGCGGTGCTGGTGTTCAGCGCGATGCTCTTCTCGATCGTCCCCGAGGGGCTGGCCGCGGGCTGGGCCGCCGACCGCGCCGACGGCCGGATGAACACCGGCACCGCCCAAGGGCTGATCATGGCCGCCGTGCCGGTCGGCTACATCCTCGGCGGGCTGACCATCAGCCGGCTCGTCGGCCCGGCCCGGCGGCTGACGCTGATGCGACCGTTGATGATCATCGCGCCGGCGACGCTCGTACCCGCGCTGTTCAACCCGCCACCGACGGTGGTGGCGCTGCTCGCGGCCGGGTGCGGCTTCGCCGTCGCCGGGCTCGTCCCGATCGCCAACGGCCTGTTCGTGCAGGCGCTGCCGGACGGGTTCCGGGCCCGGGCGTTCGGCGTGATGGCCAGCGGCACACAGATCATCCAGGGTGCCGCGGTGCTGGCCACCGGCGCGCTCGCCGAGCGGTTCTCGGTTCCGGCGGTGGTCGGTGCCTGGAGCGCGGCCGGGGTGCTGATCATGACCGGGGCGGCGCTCGCCTGGCCCCGGCCACAGGTGATCAACGAGGCCATCGAGACCGCCCGCGCCGAGTCCTCGGCCGCCACCGGGGTCGCGCACGCGCACCCGCCCGGCCCGGCGCCGGGTGACCGCAACCGCGAACCCGGCCGGCACCGGCACGCGGTGACGTGATCCGCGCCGCCCGGCGGGCGGGCGCGGGTGCCGGGGCGCACCTGGCAGGATGGAAGCGTGACTTCCCCAGGCGAGTCGATGACCCTCTTCGAGGCGATCGGCGGCGAACCGGCCTTCCGCAAGCTGGTGGACGAGTTCTACGCCGGCGTCGCCGACGACCCGCTGCTGCGGCCGATGTACCCGGAGGAGGACCTCGGCCCGGCGGCGGACCGGCTGACCCTGTTCCTCATGCAGTACTGGGGCGGCCCGCACACCTACTCGGAGCAGCGCGGCCACCCGCGGCTGCGGATGCGCCACGCACCGTTCCGGATCGGCGCGGCCGAGCGGGACGCCTGGCTGCACCACATGCGCCGGGCGGTGGACACGCTCGACCTGCCGCCGCAGCTCGCCGCCGCGCTCTGGGACTACCTGGAGCGGGCCGCCTATTTCATGGTGAACGTGATGGAGGACCCGGCCGCGGGCTGAGCCCGGCTCAGAGCAGGGCACCCTCGTCGTGCAGCCAGTCGACGAACGTCACGGCGACCGCGGCGCCGCAGTCGAGCATCTCGACCAGCAGGGCGTCGTGTGCGCCGGCGCCGAGCGGGACCTGCAACTCGGCGTAGATCGGGAGCTGACCGCGTTCGGTCGGGTCGCCGATGTACGCCTTGCAGAAGCGCCGGGTGTGGTTCCACTCGTTCACCACGCGGTAGGCCCGGTCGGCCCAGTCCGGTGGGACCGTCGCGTGCGGGCGGGCCCGCATCACCAGGATCTCGTCCTCCGGACCCTCCAGCGCGACCAGCACCGCGTGCCGCTCCCACATGGCCAGCAGGTTGCCGTCCCCGTCGGCCAGATAGCGCACGTCGAGCAGGTCGAGCGCGTCGCAGACCCGGCTCAGGGTGACCGGCGCGACGGTGGCCGGCATGTCCGCGAGGGCCGGCCGCTCGGGTGGCGCCACGTCGTCGCCCGGAGGGCGGGGGGCCGGCGGCCCGACCCGGATGGTGTCATCCACTGTGGTCCCGCTTCGAGTCTCCGGCTCCCCGCCAACGGCGGGACCAGGGCGCCATGACCACCACGGCATCGCTCGCGCACCTCACTCCCCAGCGGATCCGGACGCCTACGGTGCGTTGGATCCGAGGATGGACGGTACCCGGACAGGCGGCGTGAGGCATCCCCCCAACGACCGCCCCAGGCCGGAAGGACGACATGGGGTCATCCTTTCGGATGACCTACCGTCGGCCTGAGTGCAAGATCGGCAACGGTCCGCGACCAGACCGCCCCGAACGGACCGACGAGCCCGACCCATCGGCCCGCACTGCGCACCTGAACGTCGTCCTCGCCGGTGCCGAGGAAACCCATCCGGACCAGGCCCTGCACCAGCCGCTGCGACACCTCCACCGGGGTGCGTGGCGCCTCGTCCGGGGTCACCACCACGGCGACGTGGTCCAGCAGCGCATCCCGGAGCACCCGCTGCCCGACCGCGCGGCCCGCCACGCCGTGCACGGCGGCCTCGCGCAGCGTCCCGGCCGCCGCCTCCGCGATCCGGCGCACCTCGGCGCCGGGCAGCGCCTCCACGGCCCGGCTCGCGGCCGGTGGAAGCTGCCACCGCCAGCCGTCGTCCCGGCGTACCGGAAGAGACGTCCCCCCGGCGGAGAGTTCGGCAAGCAGTTCCCCCGCCGCCACAGTGACGTCGGCGGGGGCAGTGCCGGGCACGGTACGGACCACGAGCACCCCCCACGGCAGACGCGCCCAGAGGGCGGTACGGCCCGTGTCCGGCACCGGCCGCAGCCGGACCACTGTGGCCGGGTCGAACCGGACCAGCCGGGCCAGGAAGGCCCCGGCGTCGGCCGTCCCGGTCAACCCGTGCCCGGTCATCCGCTCAGCCCCGGCGCGTAGCGGAGCAGGAACGCCCGCTCCTCCGGTGAGATCCGGCGCGGGCGCTGCGCCGTCAGGTCGAACGGCACCAGCAGCGACCGGGCGGTGCCGGCCAGCGTGTCGCCGTCGTACAGCTCGTACGCGACCGAGAAGGAGGCGGCCCGGATCTGGTCCACCCACAGCTCGATCCGCACCGCCGGCGCGGCCTCCGCGCTGGCCCGGCCCAGCGCGTAGTCGACCGGGCGCAGGTAGTCGACCTCGTGCCGGCGGATGACCACACCGTCGGCGAACGAGCCCACCCCCCACGCCCGGCCGCCGGCGAACATCATCGCCACCCGGGCCTCCTCGTAGAGCGTGAGGAAGCGGGCGTTGTTGACGTGGCCGTACGCGTCCAGGTCGGACCAGCGCAACGCGCAGTGGTAGACGAAGCGGTCAGTCACGGGTGAGCTTGCGGTAGGTCACCCGGTGCGGCCGGGCCGCCTCGGCGCCGAGCCGGTCGACCTTGTTCTTCTCGTACGCCTCGAAGTTGCCCTCGAACCAGAACCACTTGGCCGGGTTCTGGTCGTCGCCCTCCCAGGCCAGGATGTGCGTGGCGACCCGGTCCAGGAACATCCGGTCGTGGGAGATCACCACGGCGCAGCCGGGGAACTCCAGCAGCGCGTTCTCCAGGCTGGACAGCGTCTCCACGTCCAGGTCGTTCGTCGGCTCGTCGAGCAGGATCACGTTGCCGCCGATCTTGAGCGTCAGCGCCAGGTTGAGCCGGTTGCGCTCGCCGCCGGAGAGCACCTTCGTCGGCTTCTGCTGATCCGGGCCCTTGAAGCCGAACGCGGCGATGTACGCCCGGGACGGCATCTCGACCTTGCCCACCATGAGGTGGTCCAGCCCGTCGGAGACGACCTCCCAGACGGTCTTGTCGCCGTCCAGGCCCTGCCGGTTCTGGTCGACGTACGACAGCGAGACCGTCTCGCCGACCCGGACCGAGCCGCTTGTCGGCTGCTCCAGCCCGACGATGGTCTTGAACAGCGTGGTCTTGCCGACGCCGTTCGGGCCGATGATGCCGACGATGCCGTTGCGGGGCAGCGAGAACGACAGGTTGTCGATCAGCACCCGGTCACCGAACGCCTTGGTCAGGTTCTGCGCCTCGATGACCGTGTTGCCCAGGCGCGGGCCCGGCGGGATCTGGATCTCCTCGAAGTCCAGCTTCCGGGTCTTCTCCGCCTCGGCGGCCATCTCGTCGTAGCGGTCCAGACGGGCCTTGGACTTGGTCTGCCGCGCCTTGGCGTTCGAGCGGACCCACTCCAGTTCCTCGGAGAGGCGCTTCTTCATCTTGGCGTCGCGGCGGCCCTCGACGGAGAGCCGGGCGGCCTTCTTCTCCAGGTAGGTGGAGTAGTTGCCCTCGTACGGGTAGGCCCGGCCGCGGTCCAGCTCCAGGATCCAGTTGGCCACGTTGTCCAGGAAGTACCGGTCGTGGGTGATCGCCAGGACGGTGCCCGCGTACTTGGCCAGGTGCTGCTCCAGCCACTGCACGCTCTCCGCGTCCAGGTGGTTGGTGGGCTCGTCGAGCAGCAGCAGGTCCGGCGCCTCCAGCAGCAGCTTGCACAGCGCGACCCGGCGGCGCTCACCACCGGAGAGCTGGGTGACGTCGGCGTCCGGCGGCGGGCAGCGCAGCGCGTCCATGGCGAGTTCGAGCTTGGAGTCGATGTCCCACGCGTCGGCGGCGTCCAGCTCCTCCTGGAGCTTGCCCATCTCCTCCATCAGCTCGTCGGAGTAGTCGGTGGCCATCTGCTCGGCGATGGCGTTGAACCGCTCCAGCTTGGCCTTGGTCTCGGCGACCGCCTCCTCGACGTTGCCGAGGACCGTCTTCTCCTCGTTGAGCGGCGGCTCCTGGGCGAGCATGCCGACGGAGTAGCCGGGCATGAGCCGGGCCTCGCCGTTGCTCGGCCGGTCCAGCCCTGCCATGATCTTGAGGAGGCTGGACTTACCGGCGCCGTTCGGACCGACCACCCCGATCTTGACACCCGGCAGGAAGTTCAGCGTCACGTTGTCGAGCACGACCTTGTCGCCGTGCGCCTTGCGCGCCTTGTCCAGGACGTAGATGAACTGGGCCACGGTGCGGGCTACCTCCGTCGGTTGCGATCGCGGGCTTGTCGGGTGCGGGGCGCGGCGCCGATCTGCGCCAGCCGCCGCCGGCCGGGAGCCGGCCGCACGCCGCCGTCAATCCTGACAGGTACGGACCGCCACGCCCACATCACCCCACCCCAGGGGTACGGCGGCGTGCCTCGTTGCAGCCCTCGGTACTACTCATTACCGTCGACAGTATGACCAAGAAGATCGCCATCAGCGTCCCCGACGACGTGGCCGAACGACTGGCCCAGGAGCAGAACGTCTCCGCGTTCGTCACCGAGAGCGTGCGGCAGCGGATGGCGGGAGAGCGCACCCGGCGCGCGCTCCGGCAGGTCGGCTTCCGGCTGTCCGACGGCGGGCTCGCCGACGCGGGCCACGCGCTCGACGAGGCCCAGGCGAAGATCACCCCAGAACTGCGCGCCCGGGCGGCCGAGTTGCTGAGCGAGTCGTCGCGTGGACGGCTGACCCGTGACTGACCCCGGGCTGGTGCTCGACACCGCCTGCCTGCTGGCCTACTCGGACGGCACCGAGGCGGTCGGGGAGCAGATCGCGTCGGTCGCGGACCGGGGACAGACGGTGATCGTGCCGGCGCTGTGTCTTGCCGAGGCGTACCGGCAGGTGGCCGTGGACGGCTGGCGCCTGCTGGACATCCTCGGCGATCTCGACCACGTGGTCGTCACCCCTGTCGCGCACGACATGTGCATGTTCCTCGGCGGCTGGTCACGCACGCTCCTCAGCATGGACCTCGCCCAGGTGGCGCTGGAGGCCGCGCGGGCCACCACGCCAATCATGAGCGACCGGCGGGAACTGCTCGGTGAGGTGCTGCCCAAGGAGTGGCCGATCATCGACCTCTGAGCCGCCGGTGTCGACAAGATCACGCGATGGATTCGGCGGTTCTGGGACGGGTAGGTAACTCCGGCACGGGGGATCAGAAGCCGCAGCTACGCTCAGTACGCTCATCGCGGTGGACCCGTCAGTACCCGGAGGTAGCCGATCGTGACCGTCCGTAGCTCCTTTGTCGTAGTGGCCAACCGCCTGCCGGTCGACGAGGTGAGCACACCCGAGGGGCGGCAGTGGCGGCGCAGCCCCGGCGGGCTGGTCACCGCGCTGCACCCGGTCCTCGCCGAGCACCAGGGCACCTGGGTGGGGTGGGCCGGCGGCACCGGCGCCGCGCCCGAGCCGTTCGACCTGGAGGGCATCCGGCTGCACCCGGTGCCGCTGAGCGCCGAGGAGCTGGAGCGCTACTACGAGGGCCAGTCGAACGCGACGATCTGGCCGCTCTACCACGACGCGGTGGAGACGCCCGCCTACAAGCGGCGCTGGCGCGAGGCGTACCGGCTGGTGAACGCCCGGTTCGCGGAGGCCGCGGCGGACGTGGCCGCCGAGGGCGCCACCGTCTGGGTCCAGGACTACCAGCTCCAGCTCGTGCCGGCGATGCTCCGCGAGCTACGGCCGGACCTGCGGATCGGCTTCTTCCTGCACATCCCGTTCCCGCCGATCGAGCTGTTCATGCAGATGCCGTTCCGCACCGAGATCCTGCGTGGACTGCTCGGCGCGGACCTGGTCGGCTTCCAGCAGCGGCTGGCGGCGCAGAACTTCGTCCGGCTGGCCCGGCACCTGCTCGGCCTGCGCTACGAGGGCCAGATGATCCAGGTCGACGGCCGGCAGGTGAAGGCGGGCGCGTTCCCCATCTCGATCGACACGAAGGAGATGGAGCGGCTGGCCGAGGACCCGGCGATCCAGGCCCGCGCGAAGCAGATCCGCGAGGAGCTGGGCAACCCGAAGACGATCATCCTGGGGGTCGACCGGCTCGACTACACCAAGGGCATCGAACTCCGCCTCAAGGCCTTCCGCGAACTTCTTGCTGACGGAAAGTTGACAGTTCCCGACGCGGTTATGGTGCAGGTCGCCACGCCCAGCCGCGAGCGGGTGGAGCACTACCAGGCACTTCGGGTGAAGGTGGAACGCGAGGTAGGCCGGATCAATGGTGAATTCGGCCGGGTCGGCGTGCCTGCGGTGCATTACCTGCATCAGTCGTACAGTCGCTCCGAACTGGCCGCGATGTACGTCGCGGCCGACGTGATGATGGTGACCCCGCTGCGAGACGGAATGAATCTGGTGGCCAAGGAGTACGTCGCATCGCGCGCCGACCAGGGCGGCGCGCTCGTGCTCAGTGAGTTCGCCGGCGCCGCCACAGAGCTGCGCCAGGCGTTCCTGTGTAATCCGCACGACCCGGACGCGGTGAAGGACGCGTTGCTACGGGCCGTGCACGTCGAGAAACCCGAAGCCCGCCGCCGGATGCGCGTCATGCAGCGCCATCTGCGCAGCCACGACGTGGGCCACTGGGCCAAGTCGTTCCTCAGCGAGCTCGGCGTCCCCGATACGGAGGCTGCGTGACCCCGCCCGCCACCGCCGCCGCCCACGGCGGCGTGCTGGATCCCGAGCTGCGCGCCGCCATCGGCCGCATCGCCCGGGTCCCGCAACTCCTGGTCGCCTGCGACTACGACGGCACGTTGGCGCCGATCGTCGAGGATCCCAGCAAGGCCGTGCCGCTGCCCGAGTCGGTGGCGGCCGTACGCGCGCTCGCCGCGCTGCCGCAGACGAGCGTCGCCGTCGTCTCCGGTCGCGCCCTGCGCGACCTGGCCACACTCTCCCGGCTGCCGAGCGAGGTGCACCTGGTCGGCAGCCACGGCTCGGAGTTCGACATCGGCTTCGTCGAGCGGCTCAGCCCCGAGCTGATCGCGGCCCGGCACCGGCTCCGCGAGGCGCTGCGCGAGATCGCCGCCGAGCACCCGGGCATCCGCCTGGAGCGCAAGCCGGCGAGCGTGGCGGTGCACACCCGCGGCGTCGACCCGCACGTCGCCGCCCGGGCCGTCGAGGCGGTCCGCAGTGGCCCCGCGACCTGGGAGGGCGTGACTGTCACCCAGGGCAAGGAGGTCATCGAGCTGTCGGTGGTGGTCACGAACAAGGGCACCGCCGTCGACCAGCTCCGCACCCAGCTCGCCGCGAGCGCGGTCCTGTTCATCGGCGACGACGTCACCGACGAGAACGCGTTCGGCAACCTGACCGGCCCGGACGTCGGCATCAAGATCGGTCCCGGGGAGACCCGCGCCGACTACCGGGTGTCCGAGCCGATCGAGGCGGCCCGCGCGCTGGGTCTGCTGCTGGAGACACGGCGGCACTGGCTGTTCGGCGAACGGGCGGTGCCGATCGAGCGGCACTCGATGCTCGCCAACGGCCGTACCGTCGCGCTGGTCACGCCGGAAGCCAAGATCACCTGGCTGTGCCACCCGAAGCCCGACTCGGCGGCGATCTTCGCCGACCTGGTCGGCGGCAGCCCGGCCGGGCACTTCACTGTCGGTCCGGAGCGCGGCGGCATCCCGCTGGGGCAGCGCTACCGCAGCAACACGATGACTGTCGAGACCCGCTGGTCCGGCCTCACCGTGACCGACTGGCTCGACCTGCCGGCGCGGGAGACCACGCCGGACGACCCGGCCGTGGTCAGCGGCGACTCGACACTCGTCCGGGTGCTCACCGGCACCGGGCGGGCCCGGATCGAGTTCGCGCCGCGTCCCGAGTTCGGTCAGGTGGCGGTGCAGCTCCAGCCGCTCGACGACGGGCTGCTGGTGCTCGGCTCCAACGAGCCGGTCGCGCTGCACTCCCCCGGCGTCGAGTGGGAGGTCACGAGCGACGCCGGGTACGAGACCGCGAAGGCGGTGGTCGACCTGTCGGCGGCCGGCGGCCAGGTGGTGCTGGAGCTGCGCTTCGGCACGCAGAGCCTGGAACCGCACCGGCTGCCGGTGCACGAGCGGCAGGCCGCCGCCGAGCAGCCCTGGAAGGACTGGGTGGCCTCGCTGCGACTGCCGGCCACCGCCCGGGACCTGGTCGCCCGCAGCGCGCTGACGCTGCGGGGGCTCTGCCACGAGCCGACCGGCTCGATCCTCGCCGCGGCCACCACGTCGCTGCCGGAGGAGCTGGGCGGTGTCCGCAACTGGGACTACCGCTACTGCTGGCTGCGGGATGCCGCGATGACCGCACGGGCGCTTGTCGACCTCGGCTCGACCGAGGAGGCCGAAGGGCTGCTGCGCTGGATCGACGGCGTGGTCGAGCGCACCGGCGGGCACCCGGAGCGGCTGCACCCGCTCTACACAGTGGACGGCTTCGAGCTGGGCGCCGAGGCGGTCATCGACACGCTGCCCGGCTACGCCGGCTCCCGGCCGGTACGCGTCGGCAACCTCGCCAACCACCAGCTCCAGCTCGACGTCTTCGGCCCGGTCGCGGACCTGATCGCGGCGGTGGCCGACGCCCGGGGCTCGATCCGCGAGGACGAGTGGCGGGTGCTGGAGAACATGGTCGAGGCGGTACGCCGCCGCTGGCACGAGCCCGACCACGGCATCTGGGAGGCCCGCCTCCCCCCACGGCACCACGTCTTCTCCAAGGTCATGCTCTGGATGACTGTGGACCGGGCGCTGCACGTCGTGCGGCAGCACGGCGGCGAGGACCGGCCGGAGTGGGTCGAGCTGCGCGACCGGATCGCCGCGAACGTGCTGGAGCACGGCTGGCACCCGGAGGCCGAGGCGTACAGCGTCGCCTACGGCTACGAGGAGATGGACGCCTCGTCGCTGTGGATCGGCATCTCCGGGCTGCTCGCCGGCGACGACCCGCGCTTCCTCTCCACCGTGCTCAAGATCGAGGCGGAGTTGCGCAGCGGTCCGGTCGTCTACCGGTACCACTGGGACGACGGCCTGCCCGGCCGGGAGGGCGGCTTCCACATCTGCACGTCGTGGCTGATCGAGGCGTACCTGCGCACCGGCCGCCGCAGCGATGCCGAGGAGCTGTTCACCCAGATGGTCGACACGGCCGGGCCGACCGGGCTGCTCCCGGAGCAGTACGACCCGCTGGCCGAGCGCGGGCTGGGCAACCACCCGCAGGCGTACAGCCACCTCGGCCTGGTCCGCTGCGCCCTGCTGCTGGACAACATGCTCAAGCAGTGACCTGACCGAAGCACCGGGGACGGCGGCGGGAGACCAACGGTCCCCGCCGCCGTCCCCGTTCCACCCCACCTCGGCCGCCGGGCCCACCCCGGCCCGGCGATCTTGCACTTGCTGCCCCGGCGAAAGGGGTATAGCGGGCACCAGGCGGGCACCAAGTGCAAGATCGGCGCCATCGGGCGGGGCGGGTTCGGGCGAGAGCGCGCGGGTCGGGCGAGGGAGCGCGGGCGGGGTCAGGCGGGGGCGTCGGGGGTCAGGGCGTGGACGACGTCGCCCAGCACCACGATCGCGGGTGGGCGCAGGGCGGCGGCCTCGACGTCGGCGGCGACAGTGGCGAGCGTGGAGCGCAGCGTGCGCTGGCCCGCTGTGGTGCCCTCCTGGATCACCGCGGCGGGAGTCTGCGCCGGTTTGCCGTGCGCGATGAGTGTGGCACTGATCGCGGCGAGGTTCTTCAGGCCCATCAGGATCACCAGCGTGCCGCGCAGCCCGGCCAGGGCGTCCCAGCGCACAAGCGACGCGGGCGCGTCGGGGGCGAGGTGCCCGGAGACCACCGTGAACTCGTGCGCCACGCCCCGGTGGGTCACCGGCACGCCGGCCACCTCGGGCACCGCGATGGCGCTCGTCACGCCGGGCACCACTGTCACCGGTACGCCCGCCTCGGCGCAGGCGAGCAGTTCCTCGCCGCCACGCCCGAAGACGTACGGGTCGCCGCCCTTGAGCCGTACCACCACCTTGCCGGCCCGGGCCCGGTCGACCAGGATCCGGTTGATCTCCTCCTGGGCACGCGACGGCCCGTACGGGATCTTGGAGGCGTCGACCAGCTCGACGTCCGGCCGCAGTTCGTCCAGGAGCAGGCCGGGCACGAGCCGGTCGGCGACGACCACCTCGGCCTCGGTGAGCAGCCGCCACCCCTTCACGGTGATCAGCTCCGGGTCGCCCGGCCCGGCGCCGACCAGCGCGACGCGGCCGCCGGTGTTAACAGGGGTCCCTTCCTCTACCGCAGGCGTTAACGGGGGGCCCTTCCTTGCGAGCAACTCGCGGACGGCGTCGCGGACGGCCATCGCTCGGCGGGGGTCGCCGCCGCCGAGGACCGCCACGGTGACCGGGCCGTGCCGGGTCACCGCAGGGGTCCACGCGCTCGCCGCCGACCTGTCGTCGGCGCGGACGCAGAAGATCCGCCGCTCGGCCGCCGCGGCGCTGACCGACGCGGCGGCGGCCCGGTCGTCCACCGCCACCTGGACCAGCCACGCGCCGTCCAGGTCGCCGGGGACGAACCGGCGCGGCTCCCAGTGCAGCCGCCCGGCGTCGACGTGCGCGCGCAGCGCCGGGGTCAGCTCGGGCGACACCAGCAGCACGTCCGCGCCGGCGTCGAGCAGCGCCGGCACCCGCCGGGTGGCGACCGCTCCCCCGCCCACGACGACCACGCGCCGCCCGTCCAGCCGCAACCCCAGGGGGTACGGGCTGGGCGGCGTCGGCCCTGTCACTTCTCCGCCACCCCGGCGGAGTCGAACGTGGCGACCTCGTGCAGGACCCGGACCGCGCCGGTGACCACCGGCAGGGCGAGCAGCGCCCCGGTGCCCTCGCCGAGCCGCAGCCCCAGGTCGATCAGCGGCTCCAGCCCGAGGTGCCGCAGCGCCGCCGTGGCGCCCGGCTCGGCGCTGCGGTGCCCGGCGACCATGGCGCCCACGGCGTCCGGCGCGAACGCGGCGGCGGCGAGCGCGGCGCTGACCGCGATCACGCCGTCGAGCAGCACCGGCACCCGCCGGGCGGCGGCGCCGAGGATCAGGCCGGCCAGCGCGGCGTGCTCCAGCCCGCCGACCGCCGCGAGCACGCCCAGCGGGTCGGCCGGGTCGGGCTCGTGCCGGGCCAGCGCGGCCCGCACCACCGCCACCTTGCGGGCGTACGTCTCGTCGTCGACCCCGGTGCCCCGGCCGGTGGCCGCCTCCGCGTCCACGCCGGAGAACGCGGCGATGAGCGTGGCCGACGGGGTGGTGTTGCCGATGCCCATGTCGCCCGTGAGCAGGATGCCCGCCCCGGCGTCGATCAGCTCACCGGCGACCCGGATGCCGGTCTCGACAGCCGCGCGGGCCTCGTCAGGGGTCAGCGCGGCGGTGACCGTCATGTCCCGGGTGCCGGGGCGGATGTTCGCCGGCACCAGGCGCGGCCCGGCCGGGTCGGCGGACTCGGCGCCGGGGATCGGGGTGGCCACGCCGACGTCCACCACCGTGACCGAGGCGCCGGCCTGGCGGGCGAACGCGTTGACCACCGCGCCGCCGGCCAGGAAGTTGGCGATCATCTGGGCGGTGACCTCCTGCGGCCACGGGGTCACGCCCTGGGCGTGCACGCCGTGGTCACCCGCGAAGATCGCCACCGCGGCGGGCTCGGGCAGCGGCGGCGGGCAGGCGCCGGCCAGCCCGGCGAGGCGTACCGAGAGCGGTTCCAGGGCGCCGAGCGAGCCGGCGGGCTTGGTCAGCCGCCCCTGCAACTCGCGGGCCGCCGCCATGGCGGCCTCGTCCAGCGGCCGGATCGCCGCGACTGTGGGCTCCAGCATCATGCCTCCAGGATCCGTGCCAGCGTCTCGATGAACGCGTCTGTGGTGCCCCGGTCGCGTACGGCGATCCGGAGCCAGTCCGGGCCGAGCCCGGGGAAGGTGTCGCCCCGGCGTACCGCCCAGCCGTGAGCGCGCAGCCGCTCGCGTACCTCGGCGGCGCCGGCCGTGTGGATCAGCACGAAGGCGGCGGCGGGGCGGCCCGCCACGCGTACCCCCGGCAGGCCGGACAGGCGGGCCACCAGGTGGTCGCGGTCGGCGGCGAGTTCGGCGGCGATGGCGCGTTCGGCCGCGACGGCGGCCGGCGCGGCGCAGGCGGTGGCGGCGGCGAGCGCCGGGGTGGAGACCGCCCAGAGCGGCTGCGCGGCGGCGAACCGGGCCAGCAGCGCGGCGTCGCCGAGCAGGTAGCCGATCCGCAGCCCGGCCAGGCCCCAGGTCTTGGTGAGGCTGCGCACCACCACGAGGCCGGGCAGGTCGCGGCGGCCGGCGAGCGATTCGGGCTCGCCGTCGACTCCGGGTGCGGCAGTGGTGTCGGCGAACGCCTCGTCGACCACGAGCACCCGGCCGGGGCGGGCCAGCGCGGCGATCGCGCCCGCCGGGTGCAGTACCGAGGTCGGGTTCGTCGGGTTGCCGATCATGACCAGGTCGGCGTCGTCCGGGACGCGGGCCGGGTCCAGGCGGAAGCCGTCGGCCGGGTCGAGCAGCACCCGGTCCACCCGGTGCCCGGCGGCCCGCAGCGCGGCCTCCGGCTCGGTGAACTGCGGGTGCACCACCACCGGGTGGCGGACGCCGGAGAGCGCGCGGGCGATCAGGACGAAGCCCTCGGCGGCCCCGGCGGTGAGGAGTACCTCCTCCGGGGGTCGCCCGTGCCGGTGAGCGACGGCGGCGCGGGCGGGCGCCGGGTCCGGGTACGCGGCCAGGCCGCCCAGGGCCGCGGTGATCGGGTCGGCCAGCCAGTCCGGCATCGGGGCGCGGCGCACGTTCACCGCGAGGTCCACCAGGCCGTCGGTGGCCTCGGCGTCCCCGTGGTGGCCCAGGTCGGGCTCGTCGAGCGCGGCGGCGCTCCCGGTCGGTGGTGCGGGCATGTCCGCGATCCTGCCGGGTAGCCGCCGCCCGGGACAGCGCATCCCGGCGTGGGTCGCGTCACGGTCCGCCGGTTTATGAGTTCTTCTCATTTCCGAATCGGAAATGTCATAGCTTGACCCCGTGAGCAGTCGTTCCCTTGCTTCCGCAGGCCGTCTCGTTCCCCTACTCCGCGCCGGGCTGATCGCCGGCATCGTGGTCGCCGCCGCCCTCTATCCGCTGGTCGCCGTCACCGGCCTCGGGGCCAAGGCCACCGCGCACGCGGTGGAACAGAAGACGAACATCCTCAAGACCGCGTTGCCGGCCGAGACCTCGTACGTCTACGCGCCGGACGGCAAGACGGTGCTGACCATGTTCTACGAGGAGTACCGGCAGTACACCAAGATCGAGAACATGTCGCCGAACGTCCAGCAGGCGATCGTCGCCGCCGAGGACAACCGCTTCTACCAGCACCACGGCGTCGACCCGAAGGGCGTGGCGCGTGCCTTCGTCTCCAACGCCCAGTCCGGCGGCGTGTCCCAGGGCGCGTCGACGATCACCATGCAGTACGTGCGGATGGCGCTGCGGGACAGCGCGACCACGCCCAAGGAGGTCCAGGAGGCCACCCAGCAGACCAGCCTGCGCAAGGTCAAGGAGATGCGCATGGCGCTGGACATCGAGAAGCAACTGAGCAAGGAACAGATCCTGGAGCGCTACCTCAACTCGGCCTACTTCGGCCACCGCGCGTACGGGATCTACGCCGCCTCGCAGATCTTCTTCTCCAAGACCCCTGCGACGCTCAGCCCGGTCGAGGCGGCCACGCTGGCCGGGCTGGTGAAATCGCCGTCGGAGTACGACCCGATCACCTCCGACCAGAAGGACGCCACCGGCCGGCGCAACTACGTGCTGGACAACATGGCCCGCCTCGGCTACCTGTCGCCGGACGCCGCAGCCGAGGCCAAGAGCCAGCCGATCAAGCTGAAGCTGACCGACCCGCCGAACGACTGCGCCGCGATCGACGGCGGCCACCGCAGCTGGGGCTTCTACTGCGACTACCTCAAGAACTGGTGGAGCGCCCAGCCCGCGTTCGGCGAGAACCGGCTGGAACGGATGGACAAGCTGCGTCGCGGCGGCTACCGGATCGTGCTCGCGCTCGACCCGAAGACGCAGGAGGCGGCGGAGAAGAACGTCGGCGCCAAGGACAACACCGGCAGCCCGTTCGCCAACGGGATCGTGGTCGCCGAGCCCGGCACCGGGCGGATCAAGGCGATGGCGGTGAACCGGAACTACTCGCTCGACCTGGCCGAGAACCCGAACAGCTCGAACCCGGAGGCCGGGCCGAAGGTCAAGGCGAACTATCCGAACACGGTGGCGCCGCTGCTCGGCGGCGGGACGCTCCCGGGCTACCAGGCCGGTTCGACGTTCAAGATGTTCCCGATGCTCGCCGCGCTCAACGCGGGAATGCCGCTGTCCACCGCGTACGACTCGCCGTACACGTACAAGTCGGCCGTCTACGACGGGTGGGCGCCGTCGAACGCCAGCGGCGCGATGACCGGGCGGCAGACCATGTGGTCCGGCTTCGGCAAGTCGGTGAACACGTACTTCGTCCAGCTGGAGGAGAAGATCGGCGCGGACGCCGGGGTGCGCCTGGCCGAGCAACTGGGGCTGCGCTGGCGTACCGACGTGGACAAGGAGCAGGCGTCGCCGGGCAAGGCGAAGAAGTGGGGCGCGTTCACGCTCGGCGTCTCCGACGCCACCCCGCTGGAGATGGCGAACGCGTACGCGGCCATCGCCGCCGACGGGCGCTACTGCGAGGCCATCCCGGTCAACGCGATCATGAACCGGGACGGCACTCCGGCCACGTACACCACGCCGGGCGGGGTGCAGCGGGAGGTGGCCAAACCGCGATGCCGGCAGGTGGTGAACGCCGACGCGGCCCGGGCCGCCACCGACGCGGCCCGGTGCCCGACCGGCGACACCCCGGCCAAGGGGAGCTGCGGCGGCTGGTCGACGGCCGACAGCGTGCGGGGTACGGTCGGCCGCCCGGTCGCCGGCAAGACGGGTACGACGGACAGCACCCGGTCGGCGTGGTTCGTCGGCTACACGCCGGAGCTGGCGGCGGCGAGCTTCATCGCCGACCCGGACAATCCGTTCAACGCGGTGGGCGACGGGCAGTCCCAGATCCCGGTGAACGCGGTGGCGCAGACCCTGCGGGACTCCCTCAAGGGCCAGCCCACCCGCCAGTTCACCCCACCCTCAGACCAGATAGTCGGCTGACCCACCCCGTCCCGCCCCACCACCCAGTTCCGCCCGGGGGTGCGCCCGGGTAGTTGATCAAGGAGTTTGCGTCAGGGATCGCGCGATCCGCCGACGCGAACTCCTTGATCGACGTCGGGGGTCAGCGGAGGTCGGCCGCCACGAAGGACCAGAGCTCCAGGTCCACCCGGGCGCCACGGACGAAGCCGGCGTTGCGCAGCAGGCCCTCGTAGCTGAACCCGGCCTTCTCGGCGACCCGCCGGGACGCCACGTTGCCGGCCGCCACCCGCAGCTCCACCCGCTGGAACCCGTGCTCCAGGATCAGCGCGACGGCCACCGCGTCCACCGCCTCGACCGCCAGGCCGTAGCCCCGGGCATGCGGCGCGATCGCGTACGACAGCTCGGTGAGCCGGGCACCCCAGTCGGTACGCCGGGCCCAGAGCGAGCCGACCACCCGCTGGTCCTCCCGGCGGACCACCGCCCAGTGGTCGCCGTCGCCGCTGTCCCGCCGCTGCCGGGCCAGCTCGGTGCACCACGCCTGCCCGTCGATCTGCCCGGACGCCTCGGCCAGCGGCAGCCAGCGCTGCGTCTGCCGGTCGGCGAACACCTCGTCGACCGCCTCCGCGTCCGCGGCGGTCAGGTGCCGCACCTCGATGCGCGGGGTGGAGACGGTCAGCGCCGGGAAGCGGCGTACCGCCACCTGTCCGATCACGCCGACGCCCCCGCCGGGGCCAGCGCGGCGGCCACCAGCCGGGCCGCGATGCCCGGATGCGCGGCCCAGTGCGGCACGAGCTGCGAGGCGTGCACCGCCTGCCGGACGAAGCCCTCCGGGTTGCCGCCCTCCCAGCGCCACGCCGGCCGGTCACCGGCGCGCGGGGTCAGCACGGCGGCGTGCTGCTTGTGCCCGGTCACCGTCGTACCGGCCGCCGCCACCACGCTGTCGGTGACCGCGGTGGCCGTGCGGTAGCCGACCACCAGGCCGTCCCGGACCGTGCCGACCGCGTCGAGCACCCCGCACATGGGCAGGCCGTCCAGCTCCCGGGCCAGCCAGAGCAGACCGGCCCCCTCGGCGATCACCGGACGGCCGGAGCGGGCCAGCTCGGCCACCGCGATGCAGAGGCGGCGGTTGGCGGAGAGCTGATCCGCGTACGTCTCGGGCAGCCCGCCGCCGGCGACGAGCGCGCGGACCCCGGCGGGGAGCGCCTCGTCGCGCAACGGATCGAACGTGACCACCTCGGCTCCGGCGGCGCGCAGCAGCTCGGCGGTCTCGGGGTGGCTGTAGGCGCCGGCCGGTCCGCCGGCCAGCGCCACCACCGGGCGCTCCCCCGGCACCGACGGGCCGTCGGCCGGCTCCGGCGACCACGGCTCGACGGTGAGCGCGGGGGCGGAGCGGGCCAGCGCCAGCAGCCGGTCGAGGTCGACTGTCGCGGCCACCGCCTCACCGAGGCGGCGTACGCCGCGTTCGGCCTCGGCGTCGGCGCGCACCACCGGCCCGGTGCCGTACCGGCGGGCGGGCAGCACCGGGGGCAGTTCGTGCCGGCGCAACGCCCCGTAGACCGGGACGCCCACGTCGTCGAGCGCCTCGCGCAGCAGCGCCTCGTGCCGGGGCGAGGCCACCCGGTTGAGGATCACGCCGCCCAGCCACAGCTCGTCGTCGTACGCCCGGAAGCCGTGCACCAGCGCGGCCACCGACTGCCCCATCGCGGCCACGTCCACCACCAGCACCACCGGGCTGCGCAGCGCGGTGGCGACGGCCGCCGTCGACTCGCTCTCCGGCCGCCCGGCGACCGAGTCGTAGAGGCCCATCGTGCCCTGCACCAGCGCGAACTCGGTGTCGGCGGCGCCGTACGCGAACAGGGGCGCGACCCGCTCCGGGCCGACCAGTCGCGGGTCCAGCGTGCGCCCGGCGCGGCCGGCGGCGAGCCCCAGGTACGCCGCGTCCACCTGGTCCGGCCCGACCTTGAACCCGGCCACCGGAAGCCCCCGGTCGGTGAGCGCCGCGAGCAGGCCGAGGGAGACGGCGCCGGTGCCGTGCCCCGAGGAGGGCGCACTCAGCACGACGCGCGGCACGTCGGTCATCATCGACTCCTGATGTGGGTGGTTTCCGCCCGCGTGACCATACCCGTCCGCTCCCGCGCGCGAGAGCCGCGCACACCACCCTTTCTCCCTGGCTGCGGCGAGTGGCTCCGCTCATACGGGTAGCCTTGGCCAACGTGTACCGGTTCCTGCTGACCCCGCGCTGGCTCGGCTACCTCGCGCTCACGCTCGTCGCCGCGACGGTGATGGTGTTCCTGGGCAACTGGCAGCTCGACCGCTACCGGGGCCGGACGGCGGTCAACGAGCGCATCGACGCCGGGGCCACCATGACGCCCGCGCCGTTGCGCGACGCGCTCCCCGCGCCCAGCGGCGGCGCCGGTGACGTCGGTCCCGCCCCGTCGGAGCAGGTCACCTGGAGCCGGGTCACCGCCACCGGCCGGTACGACAGCGCGAACGTCGTCCTGATCCGCGGCCGGACCGTCGACCGGACGGTCGGCTTCGAGGTGCTCACCCCGCTGGTGCTGGCCGACGGCAGCGCGGTCCTCGTCGACCGCGGCTGGATCCCGCCCGCCCCGGGCGCCGCGGCGACCGTCCAGCCACAGGTGCCGGCGGCGCCGACCGGCGAGGTGACGGTGACCGGCCGGGTCGTCGGCAGCGAGAGCGGCGGCGGCGCGGTCGCCCGGCGCGACGGCAAGCTGGAGGCCCGCCGCATCGACATCCCCCGCCTGGCCGAACAGCTTCCCTACCCGGTGAGCGGCGGCTACGTGCTGCTCGACGGGCAGACTCCGGCCGCCGACCCGGCCTTCCAGGCGGTCCAGATCGGGCACACGAACAACTGGCAGAACTTCGGCTACGTCTGGCAGTGGTGGATCTTCGCGGTGATGAGCCTGTTCGGCTACGGCTGGGTCGCCCGCCGGGAGGCCCGCCGTCTCGCCGGACTGGACAAGCCGGGCGAGCCGGTGGACCGGGCCGCCGAGCCGGCCGCCCCCGCCTCCGCCTGACGACGTCCGCCCTCCCGGTGGGCACACCGGACGGCGGGGACGTTGTAAGGTCCGCGGATGATCGTCAATCGTGGGGGTCGCGGTGACCTCTGACTCCACGACGCCCCCGGCCGCCGAGCCGCCCGCGTACGACCCGTGGTCGGCCATGCCGCCGGCCGTCGCGCCGCCCACCGAGCAGTTCCCGGTGGTAGCCGTGCCGGACGCACCTGTCACCCCCGCGCCCACCGCGCAGTTCCCCGCCGCGCCGCAGTTCTCCGCGCCACCCGCACCGTTCTCCGGCCCACCGGCGACCGCGCAGTTCTCCGCGCCACCGGCCCAGTTCTCGGCGCCACCGGCCCAGTTCTCCGCGCCGCCGGCCCAGTTCTCGGCGCCACCGGTGCCGCCGGCCGGGGCGGTCGCACCGCACCACGGGCCGTACCCGCCGGGCGGGCCGGTGCCGCCCGCGCAGTCGGCGGTCGCCGTGCAGATCGCCGAGATCGTGGTGACGCCGCCGGTCATCCGTACCCCGGCCGGTGTGCTGCCGCTCGCCGGCGCCTCCTGGTACGTGACCGACTACTGGCAGCGGGAGGAGAAGATCGCTCCCTGGGCGATCGTCGCCGCGATCCTCGGCTTCTTCTGCCTGACCGTGTTCAGCCTCCTGTTCCTGCTGATCAAGGAGACGCGGCACTACGGCACCGTGCAGGTGACGGTGAGCAGCGGCGGTCACCAGTACGTCGCGCGGATCCCGGTGGCCGACCAGTTCCAGGTGCAGCAGATCAACAACCAGGTCAACTACGCCCGGTCGCTGTCGGCCGGCTGAGTCGTCAGCCGGTGACCCGGCCGGCGTGGATGGCGCGGACCGCGTCGATGGTGTCCGCCTCGGCGGCGGTCTTGTCGTCGCGGTAACGCAGCACGCGGGCGAAGCGCAACGCCATGCCGCCCGGGTAGCGGCTGCTGGTCTGCACCCCGTCGAACGCGATCTCGACGACCTGCTCCGGCCGGACCCGCACCACCCAGTCGCCCTTCTCCACGGCGAGCGACAGGAACCGCTCGGTCTGCCAGCGCAACAGCTCGTCGGTGAGGCCCTTGAACGTCTTGCCGAGCATGACGAACTCGCCGGTACGTGGATCGCGTGCGCCCAGGTGCAGGTTGGACAGCCACCCCTCCCGCCGGCCGCTGCCCCACTCGACCGCGAGGACCACCAGGTCGAGCGTGTGCCGCGGCTTCACCTTGACCCAGGCCGAGCCGCGCCGGCCCGCGTCGTAGGGGGCAGCCGGGTCCTTGACCACCACGCCTTCCTGACCGGCGTCGACCGCCGCGGCGAACGCGGTGGCGGCCTGCGCCACGTCGTCCACCTCGACCCGGTCGACGAGCAGCGAGGCGTCGACCGCGCCGGCCAGGGCCGCCCACCGCTCCCACCCCGGCGCGTCGATCAGGTCGGCGCCGTCGATGTGCAGCAGGTCGAAGAAGTACGGCGTGAGCACCGGCTCGCCGGTGCGCTCGGCGGCGGCCAGCACGGCCGGCGCGACAGGCGCCTGCCCGGTGGTGCTGGGCGTGGTGCGCCGGGCCGCCCGGCTGGACGTCTCCTGGAACGGCAGCGGCCGGCCGGCGGCGTCCAGCCCGATCGCCTCACCGTCGAGCACCAGCTCGCGGGCGGGCAGCGCGCGGACGGCGGCCACCACCTGGGGCAGCCGGCCGGTGACCTCGTCGAGGCTGCGGGTGAAGACGGCGATGTCCGCTCCGGAGCGGTGCACCTGGATGCGGATGCCGTCGAGCTTGACGTCGACCACCGCCGGCACGCCGGTGGCGGTGAGCGCCTCGTCGACAGAGGGGGCGCTCTGCGCGAGCATCGGCGCGAGCGGCCGGCCCACCTGGAGCCCGAACCCGGCCAGCGCGTCGGCGCCGCCGGTGAGCGCCGCGACCGCCACCGCCCGAAGGTCACCGGCGAGCAGCAGGGCCCGCCGGACGGCGGTGAGCGGCACGTCGGCGGCGCGCGCGACCGCGTCGGTCAGCAGCCCGGCCTGCGCGCCCTGGCGCAACTCGCCCCGGAACAGGCCTGTCAGCAGGCGCTGCTCGTCGGCGGTGGCGGCGGCGAAGAGACGGCCGACCAGTTCCCGCCGCCGGGCCTGCGAGCCGGATCCGGCGACGCGGGAGATCTCCTCGATCGCCGCGTCCACGGCGGCGACGGTGAGCGTCGGCTCGGCGGCCGGCGGGGGCAGGTCACGCAGGCCCGCCCAGCCGACACCGGTCTGGCGCTGGCGCAGCTCACCGGCGAGGTAACCGGCGCCGGCCGGGATCTCGCCCGGCTCCAGCCCGCGCAGCGCGGCGGCCAGCAGCTCCACCTTGGCCCGACGGCCGCTGGTGGCGCCGACCGCGGCCGAGGTGGCCGCCAGCTCCGCGAAACGCACGTCCACATCCTGCCAGCCGCCTGTGACATCGGGGCGGATCCGGCGGCCCGGCACACCGCAGGGGTGCGCCGGGCCGCCCGAATCATCGGGCCGCCGAATCGCCGGGCCGCCGAATCGCCGGGCCGCCGGGCCGACGTGTCGCCGGGGCCGATGTGTCGCCGGGCCGGCGGTCAGGCCGAGACGGGTTCCTCGATGCGCAGGCCGCGCCCGCGCACGCCCTCTGCGACCCGGGTGAGCAGCGCGTCGAGCGTGACCAGGGCGGCGGAGAGCTCGCCGATCTGTTCGTTGAGCGTGTCCTCGGACCACGCGGAGACGTCGACGTCCCCCAGAGCACGGACGGCGGCCTGAAGCCGCTCGATCTCGTCGTTCGTACGCATGTTCGAAAGGCTATAACACCCCGCCCGCCGACACACCACAAACTCCGACATCGGCCCCGAAGTTACGGTTTCGACACCTCAGGCGCGGTTTCCGACCTCGGCCACCCGGGCCAGCAGCAGCGCCTCGGCCAGGCAGACCCGGGCGAACTCGCCGAGGTGCAGGCTCTCGTTCGGCCCGTGCGCCCGCGCGTGCGGGTCCTCCACACCGGTCACCAGGATCGCGGCCCGCGGGAACATCTCCTGGAACGTGGCGATGAACGGGATCGACCCGCCCACCCCGATGTCGACCGGGTCGGTGCCGTCCCAGGCCGTGCGGAACGCCGACCGGGCCGCGTCGAACATCGGCCCGGAGGCGTCGATGACGCACGGCGCACCGTCGTGCTCGAACGTCACCGACACCTGTGCGCCCCAGGGCGCGTGCCGCTCCAGGTGCGCGGTCAACGCCGCGTACGCCTTCTTCGGGTCGTCGCCCGGCGCCAGCCGTACGCTCAGCTTCGCCTTCGCGGACGGCACCAGCGCGTTCGGCGCCTCGCCGGTGGACGGCGCGTCCACGCCGAGGATCGCCAGCGCCGGCTTGGTCCAGAGCCGGTCGGTGATCCGGCCGGTGCCGAGCAGCTTGGCGCCTTCTACCAGGCCGGCCTCGGCGCGGAACCGGTCCTCCGGGTAGTCGACGCTGGCGCCCTCCCGGCCGACCAGCCCGTCCACCGCGACGTCGCCGGCCTCGTCGTGCAGCGTGCCGAGCAGCTTCACCAGCGCGGTGAGCGCGTCCGGCACGGCACCGCCGAACATGCCGCTGTGCACCGCGTGGTCGAGCGTGCGCACCTCCACGAAGCAGTTGACGATGCCGCGCAGCGAGGTGGTCAGCGCCGGCACGCCGACATCCCAGTTGGTGGAGTCGGCGATGACGATGACGTCCGAGGCCAGGTCGTCACGGTGCTCGGCGAGCAGCCGCTCCAGCGAGTCCGAGCCGTACTCCTCCTCGCCCTCGATGAACAGCACCACGCCGACCGGGAGCCGGTCGCCGAACGCGCGCAGCGCGGCGACGTGCGCCATGATGCCGGCCTTGTCGTCGGCGGCGCCCCGGCCGTAGAGGCGGCCGTCGCGCTCCACCGGCTCGAACGGGTCCGACTCCCACAGCGACAGGTCGCCGACCGGCTGCACGTCGTGGTGCGCGTACATGAGCACGGTGGGTGCGCCGGGCGGGGCCGCCTTGGTGCCGATCACCGCGGGCTGGCCGCCGGACCGGACGATCCGCGTGTCGAGGCCGCAGCCGCGCAGCAGCTCCGCCACCGCCTCGGCGGAACGCTCCACGTGCGAGTGGTCGAAGCCCTCGAAGGCGATGCCCGGGATGCGGACGAGTCGCTCGAGGTCGGCGCGGACGCCGGGGAGTTCCCGCTCGACGGCGGCCCGCACCTCGGACTCGGAGAGGATCGGAGTGGTCATGACCGGAATCGTATGCTGGCCTTACCCCGTCACGTCGCCCGAGCCCGATCGCCGACCCACGCGCACGTAGTAGCGGTCCGCGTCGTGCGGCAGGTCCGGGGCACCGTCGACGACCAGGTCCACCGCCGAGGCGGTGCCGTCGGCGGCGAAGTGCGCCCGCTCCCCCGCGTGCCAGCGCCGCAGCTCCGGCAGGATCCGCGCGCCGTCGCGGGCCAGCGCCCGCCGCAACCGCAGTTCGGCCGGCGCGGTGACGAGCACCGACAGCGTCAGCTCGGGGCGTACCACGGCACGGGCGGCACTCACCCCCTCGACGATCAGCACCGGTGCGGCCGGCACCGGCACCACCCGGTCCAGGAAGCGGCGGCGCACCCAGCTGTAGCGGCGGTAGCCGCCCGGCCGCCCCGCCCGCACCGGGCCGAGCACCTGCTCCTCCAGCCGGTTCCAGAACGTGAGCTGGTCGTCCCAGCCGTCGAGCAGGTCGTCGGTGTGCACGAGCGGCGGGCGGGGGGTGCCCGCCCGCTCCGCGAGGGCGTCCGCGAGGCGCGTCGCGAACACGCTCTTGCCCGCGCCGCTCGGCCCGTCGACGGCGACCAGCCGGGTACGCCCCAACCGCGCCGGACCGGCAAGCACCCGGCGGGCCAACCCGGCGTACGCCCCGATCACCGCCACGTTCACCCGACCGACGCTAACGTTCCCCCGTCCGCTGGAACCTGCGACCCGGGCGGACCGTTTCGCCGAGCGGCGGCGCGGGCCGCTGGGCATCATCGGGGGGTGCTCCATGACGTGATGTGTCCGGGCGTCGACGCCCTTCTGGAACAGGCCCGCGCCGGTCTCCGCCGGCTCACTCCGCACGAGACCGTCGAGGCGGTCCGTGGCGGCGCGCTGCTTATCGACACGCGTACCGAGGCGCAGCGCCGCGAGGAGGGTGAGCTGCCCGGCGCGATCGTCATCGACCGCACGGTGCTGGAGTGGCGGCTCGACCCGGCCAGCGCGTGGCGCATCCCGGAGGCCACCGGGTACGACCGCGAGATCATCGTGGTGTGCCGGGAGGGCTACAGCTCCAGCCTGGCCGCCGCCAGCCTCCAGACGCTGGGTCTGCGGCAGGCCACCGACATGGTCGGCGGGGTGCGGGGCTGGCGGGAGGCCGGGCTGCCGATGTCCGACCGCCCGGCCGACGTGCGCTACTGAGCCGTCGCGGCGGCCGCCCTCCGACGCTCTACGCCGGTGGCGCGCCGGGTGGCACGAACGGCAGCCCGGGCGGTGGCCCGGACTCGATCAGCCGCCACAGCGCGTCCGTGTCGAGGTGTTCCTCGACCAGATCGCCGAGCAGATCGAGCGTCCGCTCCCGGGCCGCCGCGAAGGACGTGTCCGGCGCGACCTTGAACCCGGTCCGTCCGGCCGCCTCCGCGACCTCGGTGAGGAACCGGCGGCGGAACGCGTCCGACGAGAAGGCGCCGTGCCAGTGCGTGCCGTACACGGTGCCGAGGCGGGCGCCCTCGCCGGTGCCGTCGGCGTAGCGCAGCAGCGGCGCCAGGCCCGGGTCGGCGGCCGAGACACGGCCGTGGTGGATCTCGTAGCCGTGCACCGGCACGTCTCCGGAGGCGGTGCCCTCGGCCCGGCGTACCGTCTTGCGCGGCTCGAAGGTGATCTCGACGGGCAGCAGCCCGAGGCCGGGCACGCTGCCCCGGCGGCTCTCCACCGGGTCGTGGATCGCCCGGCCCAGCATCTGGAAGCCGCCGCAGATGCCGAGCAGCGGCCGTCCGGCGGCGGCGTGCGTCAGCACCGCGTCGGCCAGGCCGGTCTCCCGCAGCCACTCCAGGTCGGCGACAGTCGACTTGGTGCCGGGGAGCACCACCAGGTCGGCGGCGGCCAGTTCGGCCGGTTCGACGGTGAGGCGTACCCGCACACCAGGCTCCGTGGCGAGGGCCTCGACGTCGGTGGCGTTGCTGATCCGGGGTAGCCGCACCACGGCGACGTCGAGCCAGTCGGTGCCCCGGGGCGCGGGCGGGCGGCCGAGCACGCGCCCGTACGCGAGCGAGTCCTCCGCGTCCAGCCACAGGTCGAGTGCCCAGGGCACCACCCCGTACGCCGGGCGGCCGGTGACCCGGCGCAGCATGTCCAGCCCCGGCTGGAGCAGACCACGGTCGCCGCGGAACTTGTTCACCACGAACCCGGCCACCAGCGCCTGGTCGGCCGCGTCGAGCAACGCGACGGTGCCGAACATCGAGGCGAACACCCCGCCCCGGTCGATGTCGCCGACCACGATCGCGGGCAGCCCGGCCTGCCGCGCCAGCCCCATGTTGACGTAGTCGCCGTCGCGCAGGTTGATCTCGGCGGGGCTGCCCGCGCCCTCGCAGATCACCACGTCGTACTCGGCCCGCAGCTCGGCCAGCGCCGCGTACGCGGTGGTGGCCAGCCGGGCCCGTACCTCCTGGTAGTTGCCGGCGGTGACCGTGCCGACCGCCTCGCCGAGCAGCACCACCTGGCTGGCGTGGTCGCTGCCCGGCTTGAGCAGCACCGGGTTGAAGCGCAGATCGGCGTCGAGCCCGCAGGCTGCGGCCTGCATCGCCTGGGCCCGGCCCAGTTCCCCGCCGCGGCCGTCCGGGCCGACCACCACCGCGGAGTTGTTCGACATGTTCTGCGCCTTGAACGGGGCGACCCGGACACCCCGGCGGCGCAGCCAGCGGCAGATGCCGGCGGTGAGCACGCTCTTGCCGGCGTCGGAGGTGGTGCCGGCGACAAGCAGCCCGCCGCTCACCGCGCGCTCCCCCGGCCTGAGCCACGGGCCGCTCGGGTGACGGCGCCGAGCGCGGCCCGCCCGGCGGCCCCGGCCACCCGGCCGACTGTCACCGGGTAGAGCGCGGCCAGGCCGAGCGCGGCCGCACCCACCGCGCCGGAGATGCGGGCGGCCCGCTTCAGGTGCCGCGCGTCGGGGCGTGGCCCGTCACCGAGGAACGGGCGGGTCTCGGCGCGGCCGAAGTAGACGTTGCGTCCGCCGAGCCGTACGCCGAGCGCGCCCGCCATGGCCGCCTCGCACTGGCCGGCGTTCGGGCTCGGGTGGTCGGCCCGGTCCCGCCGCCACACGTGCCAGGCGGTGGCGAGGTTCCCGTTCGCCACCGGCGCGACGGCCACCGTGAGCAACCCGGTCAGCCGGGACGGCACCAGGTTCAGCGCGTCGTCCAGCCGGGCCGCGGGCGTGCCGAAGCGGGCGTACCGGGGCGAGCGGTGCCCGACCATCGCGTCGAGCGTGTTCGCCGCCCGGTAGCCGAGCAGGCCGGGCAGGCCCGCGACCGCGCCCCAGACCAGCGGGGCGACAACGGCGTCCGAGGTGTTCTCGGCGACCGACTCGACGGTGGCGCGGGCGAGCTCGGGCTCGTCGAGGGTGGACGGGTCACGCCCGCAGAGGTTGCCCAGACGCGCCCGGGCGGCGGGCAGGTCGGCCCGGCCCAGCGCCCGCGCCATCACCCGGGACTCGTGCCGCAGCGTGCGCCCGCCGAGCACCGTCCAGGTGCCGGCGGCCACCAGCGCGGCCCGCGCGATCGGATGGCGCCGGGTCGCCAGCGCGGCGGCGGCGCCGAGCAGGACCGGCCCGCCGACCGCCAGCGCGGTGAACGCGGCGCCGGCCGCCCGGTCGGGGCGGTAGAGCTGCCGCTCCAGCGTGCCGGCCGCGCGGCCGAAGCCGGCCACCGGATGCCACCGTCGGGGGTCACCGAGCAGGGCGTCGAGCGCGTAGCCCGCCACCAGCCCGGTCGCGTTCGCCATGGCGGTCGCCTGCCGCACCCGTCACCACCTCCGGCCGGCCAGCCTAGTCGTACCGCGGGGTGGTGACGCCGCTGTCACCACCCCGCGCCCCCGTCGGACGGAGGGTCAGGCGGGCACCGGGGTACGCCGCCGCCCGCGACGCCCCGGAGCGCTCCCGCCGCCGGCACCGGTCGGCTCGGCCCCATCCGGTCCGGAACCACCCGGCGCGTCGATCTCCAGCGGTGTGACAGCGCCCAGCTCGTCGTCCTCGACCGTGACCGGACCGTCGTCCGCCACGTCGCCCAGCTCGTCCTCCTCCGCGACCGGGTCGCCCGCCCCCGGGTCGAAGCCGGTGCCCTGCGCGCGCGGCCGGGCACCGAGGGCGGCGGCGCCCGGCAGGCCGGGGCCGACGTCGAACGGGTCGGGCTCGCCCACCCGCTCGACCGCATCGGCCGGCCCGGTCCGGCCGCCCCCGTACTCCGGCGGCGGGAAGTCGTCGTCGAAGGGCCGGTCGTCGAACGTGGCGGGGGCCTGCGCGGCCGGCACCGGCTCGGTCGCCTCGCCGTGCACCCGCTGCTCGGCCTCGGCGTCCTCGACGGTGCTGGTGGCGGCGCGGGGCTGGTTGCGCAGGAAGCGGGCCCGGCCGCGGGACAGGTCGTGCCCGACCGCGACCGCCTCCAGCTCGTAGAGCGTGCGGTGGGTGCCGGACTCGTCGGTCCAGTCCCGGGTGTAGAGGCGGCCGGCGACGATCACCGGATCACCCACCGCCACCGAGGCGGCCACTCCCTCGGCGAGGCGGCGCCAGCAGTTGACGCGTACGCGGGTCTTGAGTGACACCCACACGAGGCCCGCCGCCAACTGAAGACGCCCCGGCCGAGCGCTGCGAACGCCGACCGGGGCAGACCGAGAAGGAGCCTCGGCCATGTCCGACCTTACCCGTTACGCGGGCGGTGCTGCCGCCGTCAAAGACGCCCTGCGCGCCTCGCACGACCTCAAGCCGACC
>NZ_JBEZGA010000025.1:0-74827 GCF_040649715.1 Micromonospora sp. NPDC048887
GTCGACGCCCGCGCCGTGAAGGGGGGATGCGGTGCGGGTGCGAGCACCGTCAGGCGCTCTTCAAAAAAGGGGGGTCGGTCCGGTTCACGCCGCGCTCGCTCACGCCGGACGGCGCGGGGCTGAGGTCGTGGCCGGAGGTATGTGCAACGACCACCGGCCCACCCGTCATTCCCGGGGCCGTGCCGCCCACCCCGGCTGGGGTGCGGGAGGCGCGCTGCTGCGGTCGTGCACCAGGTATAACGCCCCGGCCCGGTCCCCGATTCCGCCACCGGGGTGTCCCCGACCACCCCCAAACCCGACACCCCTGCCCACCCCACTCACCTCACCTACCCGCCGCCCGTCCTCCACGCGTCGATCATGAAGTTGGCGGCGTCCGGTGTCCGGTTTGTCACCACCACCAACCTCATGGTCAACAACACGGGGCGGGACCGGTATGGGCGCAACCAGTCCGTCGAGCCTGCCCGCACGAAGAGCGCGGCGCATCCCGCCCCGATCCGGCCCGGCGGGAGATCTTGGAAGGAAACGGCCCTTATGGGGGCCGAAATCTTCCAAGATCTCCCGCGTTGGACCGCCGCAGCGCTCAAGAGGAGCCGACGGCGGGCTCAGCCACGCCTCGCATCGGTCGCCGCCACCCGGCGTGGGTCGATCATGAAGTTGCCGGCCACAAACCGGACAATCGATGCCGCCAAGTTCATGATCGGCGTGAGCCTTGCCGAGGGCAGTCGGGTTTGGCGGGAGCCGGCGGGCGGGTCGGGAGAGTCGAGGCCTGCGCCCGCGGATCCCGCCGGCCATCCGTTCCGGCGCGGCCCCGCCTGGCGCGCGATCTTGGTACGGGACGGCCGCCATGAGGGCGGGCTGCCGTGGCGGGACGATCATCGCGGGACGTACCGCCTAGGGTGGTCAGCGTGGCGACCCTTCTGCTTCTGCGACACGGCCGTACCACCGCGAACGCCGACGGCGGCCTCGCCGGACGGCAACCGGTCGAGCTGGACGACACCGGCCGGGCGCAGGCGACGGCGGTCGGCGCGCGCCTCGCCGGACTGCCGCTGGCGGCGGTGGTGACCAGCCCACTCATCCGCTGCCGGCAGACCCTGGAGCTGGCCCTGCCGGGCGCCGAGCCGGTGGCCGACGAGGGGTTGATCGAGTGCGGGTACGGCGACTGGGAGGGCCAGTCGCTGAAGAAGCTGGCTAAGGAGCCGCTCTGGCCGGTGGTGCAGCAGCACCCGAGCGCCGCCGCGTTTCCGCAGGGGGAGTCGATGGCGGCCATGTCCGCGCGCGCAGTCGCGACGGTACGGGCGTGGGACGCGCGCGTCACCGCCGAGCACGGGCCGGAGGCGGTCTGGCTGGCGTGCAGCCACGGCGATGTGATCAAGGCGATCGTGGCGGACGCGCTCGGCGTACACCTTGATCTTTTTCAGCGGATCGTGGCCGACCCGGCGTCGGTGACGGCGATCCGCTACACCCCGTTGCGGCCGTTCCTGGTCCGGCTCAACGACACCGGCGGCGACCTGTCGGCGCTGGTCCCGCCGCCGCGCAAGCGGCGCCGGCGCGCGGCGCGGGCGGCGGAGTCCGACGCGGCGGTCGGCGGGGGCGCGGGCGCGGCCGGGTGAGACCGGCGGACACGGCGCGTTCGCTCTGGGCGGATTCGGCATCGGTGGGCTGCACGGTGCTTCCACACGCCGGATAGGGTCGTGGGTATGACGCACCAGGTGCACGCCTTCGAGCCGCCGGAGCGGTTCGTCGCCGGTACGGTCGGCCCGCCGGGGGAGCGCACGTTCTTCCTCCAGGCGCGCGGCGGCGGCCGGCTGGTCAGCGTGTCGCTGGAGAAGGTCCAGATGTCGTTGCTCGCCGAGAAGCTCGAGGAGCTGCTCGCCGAGGCGCAGCGCCGCTTCGGCGTGAAGCTGCCGGAGCCGGTCACCACGGTGACCGGTGACAACGAGCCGCTCGACACGCCTGTCGACGAGGAGTTCCGGGTCGGCACGCTGGGCCTGGCCTTCGACGTGGACACCGCGACCGTGGTGATCGAGGCGATCGCCGTCGGTGAGGCGGAGGTCGAGGTCGAGCTGGGCGACGCGGACGACGACGCCGACGAGGACCCGGACGAGCCGGACGACGACCTCGACCGCCTGCGGGTGCGGCTGACCCCGGAGGCGACCCGCGAGTTCATCGAGCGGGCCAAGCGCGTCGTGAACGCCGGCCGGCCCCCCTGCCCGCTCTGCGGCCAGCCGCTCGACCCGGCCGGTCACCTCTGCCCCCGGCACAACGGCTATCACCGGTGACCTCGTCGGAACTGCAGCCCCGACAGGACGGCGCCGAGGCGCTGCGGCTGCTCGCCGACGGTGAGCTGACCCTGGAGGGGCGGCTCGTCGACGCTTCAAACGCCACGCTGCGCGGCGTCATCGCCCTCGGCGAGGTGACCGCGCACTGTGTCTACAAGCCGGTACGAGGTGAGCGCCCGCTCTGGGACTTCCCGGACGGCACGCTCGCCGGCCGGGAGGTGTCCGCCTACCTGGTGTCCCGGGCCACCGGCTGGGATCTGGTGCCGCCGACGGTGCTGCGGGACGGCCCGTTCGGGCCCGGCTCGTGCCAGCTCTGGATCGACGAGCCGGACGACGCCGAACCGCTCGTCGGTTTCGTGCCGGCCCGGGAGATCCCGCCGCGCTGGTTCCCGGTGGCCGCGGCCCGCGACGACGACGGGGCGGCGTACGCGCTGGCGCACGCCGACGACCCCCGCCTGGCCCGGCTCGCCGTGCTCGACGCGGTCATCAACAACGCCGACCGCAAGGGCGGGCACGTCCTCGTCGGCCAGGACGACCGGATCTACGGCGTCGACCACGGCGTGAGCTTCCACGTCGAGGAGAAGCTGCGTACGGTGCTGTGGGGCTGGGCCGGCCGTGAGCTGCCGCCGGACGCGGTGGAGATGCTCGACGGCCTGACCGCGCAGCTGCGCGGGCCACTGGGCGACGACTTGGCCGAGCACCTGACCATCGGTGAGCTGGCCGCGCTGGCGGCACGGGTCGAGCGGCTGCGCGAGTCCGGCCGGTTCCCGCTGCCGCCGCAGGAGTGGCCGGCGATGCCATGGCCGCCGATGTGAGCCGTTGTCGTGTTGATCACCCGTAGGGCGGCACCCGAGCGTCTGACGGATCGTTAGGCTGGCGGTCATGGAGTCTTGGGCGGGACACGAGGTGCCACGGCTGCCCGGCGAGGGCGTGCCGCTGAGGTTGTACGACTCGGCGCGGCAGGGCGCCCATCCCAGCCGGCCCGAGGGCAGCGCTTCGATGTACGTCTGCGGCATCACCCCGTACGACGCGACGCACCTCGGGCACGCCGCCACCATGATCGCCTTTGATCTGGTGCAGCGGATGTGGCGTGACGCCGGCCTCGACGTGCGGTACGTGCAGAACGTCACGGACATCGACGACCCGCTGCTGGAGCGCGCCGAGCGCGACGGTGAGGACTGGAAGGTCCTGGCCATGCGGGAGACCGCGCTGTTCCGTGAGGACATGGAATCGCTGCGGATGATCCCGCCGGCGCACTACGTCGGCGCCGTCGAGTCGATCCCGGACATCGCCGAGAAGGTGCTGGTGCTGCTCAAAGACGGCGCGGCGTACCGCCTCGACGACGGCACCGGCGACGTCTACTTCGACGTCTCCGCCGCGCCCCGGTTCGGCTACGAGTCCAACCTGTCCCGCGAGCAGATGATCGAGCTGTTCGCCGAGCGCGGCGGCGACCCGGAGCGCGCCGGCAAGCGTGACCCGCTCGACCCGCTGCTGTGGCGCGGCGCCCGCGAGGGCGAGCCGTCGTGGCCCGGCGGCGACCTGGGCGCGGGCCGTCCCGGCTGGCACATCGAGTGCACGGTCATCGCGTTGAACCTGCTCGGCGACCGGATCGACGTGCAGGGCGGCGGCAACGACCTGATCTTCCCGCACCACGAGTGCTCCGCCGCGCACGCCGAGCGGCTCACCGGCGAGGCGCCGTTCGCCGACCACTACGTGCACGCCGGCATGATCGGCCTGGACGGCGAGAAGATGTCGAAGTCCCAGGGCAACCTGGTCTTCGTGTCCCGGCTCCGGGCCGACAAGGTCGACCCGATGGCGGTCCGGCTGGCGCTGATGAGCGGCCACTACCGCAGCGACCGCTCCTGGACCGACGAACTGCTCACCGAGGCGCGGGAGCGGCTGGGCCGCTGGCGGCGGGCCGCCGCCGCGCCCGCGGGCCCGTCGGGGGCGGCGTTGCTGGCCGAGGTGCGCGAGCGCCTGGCCGACGACCTTGACACGCCGGGTGCCCTGACGGCGGCCGACCGTTGGGCCGACGGCGCGTTGAACGGCGTCACGGAGGACGCGGCCGCCCCGGCACTGTTCCGCGACACGGTGGACGCCCTCCTCGGCATCGCCCTCTAGCCCACCCACCGCGCCCGCGCCCTCTTCGCCCTCCCGCCTCCCTCCCGCCGCGCCGATCTTGCACTTGCGGCTCCCGTTCCCGCCCTTTTGTGCCGGTTCGCGGGGTCCGCAACCGCAAGATCACGCTCTTCGAAGGGCGGGTGGAACGTGGTGGGTGTGTCGAGGGCGGTTTGGCGCCGGGCGCCAGGAGCCGGGAGCGTCAGCCCAGGACCAGGCCGGGGTCGGGGTCCTGGTCGGGAGCGGGGGCGGGGATCTTGTACTCCTCGGTGAGCGTGGTCATCGGGCCCGGCCAGGTCGCCTGGGCGACCTCGATCGGCTTGTGCCGCTCGTCGTAGGCGACGTGCAGCAGGTGCAGCACCGGGGTGTCCGGGCGGATCTGGAGGATCTCCGCCTCCTCCCGGCTGGGCTGGCGTGCGCTGATCGTGTCGGTGGCGGTGACGTACCGCCGGCCGGTGACCTCCTCCGCCTCCTGGTAGAGCGGCCGGCCGAACGCCTCGGCCCGCTCCAGTGACGTGCCGGCGGTGTCGGCGGGCAGGAACCACGACGCGCCGACCTCGACCGGGGAGTCGTCGGTGCGTACCAGGTGCCGCCGGCAGAGCAGTTCGGTGCCGTCGGTGACGCCGAACGCGTCGGCCACCTCGGCCGGGGCGGGGGAGCGGCCGACGGAGACGAGCTGCTGGCGGTACCGGGCGGCCAGGTCGGTGTGGTAGCCGCGGAAGCCGCCGTACCGGCCCCGGGACAGGCGGTTGAGGCGACGCCGGGTGCCCCGGACGTACGTACCGGAGCCGGGTTTGGTGATCAGGATGCCCTCGACCCGCAGCTGGTCGACGGCGCGCTGCACGGTCTGCTTCGCCACGCCGAACATCTCGGCGATGGCCGGGATGGACGGCAGCCGCTCGCCCGGCCCCCAGTCGCCGCGGCGCACCTGGGCCTTGAGCTGCGCGGCGATCTGCCGGTGCGGGAACTCGGCCGCGCCCGGGTTGATCTGCATGCAGGCCTCCTCAGAACAGCTAGGTTCCTAGGATGCCCTAGAGGGTGTGACGGCACCACCCCGGACACGAAGAAGCCGGGCCCCGACAAGGGAAGCCCGGCTTCGACGGAAAGAGCTACCAGGAACCCGCTGTCGGCCCGGCGGAACCGCCGCGGCGGCGCAGGTACTTCTCGAACTCCTGGGCGATCTCGTCCCCGGTCAGCGGGGTGATGCCGGCGTCGCCGACCCGTTCCTCCAGCTCACGCACGTACTCACCGAGTTCGGCGTCCTGCTCGGCGGCGCTGCGCACCCGCTGTTCCCACTCGGCGGCCTCCTCGGCCAGGTCGGCCATCGGCACCGGCAGGTCGAGCACCTCCTCGACCCGGTGGAGCAGCGCGAGGGTGGCCTTCGGGCAGGGCGGGTTGTTGGCGTAGTGCGGCACGTGCACCCAGAACGACACCGCGTCGACCTCGGCCCGGGTGCAGGCGTCGTGCAGCACGCCGACGATGCCGGTCGGTCCGTCGTACCGGGTGGGGGTGAGCTGGTAGCGCTTGGCCGCGTCGGCGTCCGACGCGCTGCCGCTGATCGGCAGCGGCCGGGTGTACGGCACGTCGGCCAGCAACGCGCCGAGCAGCACCACCCGCTCGACCTCCAGGCTGTGGCAGATCTCCAGCACCTGCTCGCAGAACGTCCGCCAGCGCATGCTCGGCTCGATGCCCCGGATCAGCACCACGTCCCGCTCGGTGCCCTCCGGGCTGGCCACCATGAAGCGCGTGGTGGGCCACTCGACGCGCCGGGTCTCGCCGTCGGCCATGGTGATCGTCGGGCGGCTCACCTGGAAGTCGTAGAAGTCCTCCGGGTCCAGCTCGGTCACCTGCCGGGCCTGCCAGACCTGCTCCAGGTGTTCCACGGCGGCGGTGGAGGCGTCGGCGGCGTCGTTCCAGCCCTCGAAGGCCGCGATGGCGACCGGCGAGCGCAGTACCGGCAGCCCGTCGAACTCGGTCACGCCGTCACCTCACCCTGCTCGTCGGGCGCGGCGTCGCCCCGTCGCACTGTCGCACCCCTGTTGTCCTTCACGTCCGTCAGCCTACGTGCCGCCGCCGGGGCCGGCCCGTCGGCCGCGCCGGTCGCCGGGCCGGGCCACCCGGGCGAACCGGCGGAAAGGGGTACGCGGGCCCGATGGGCAGTATGTGGGAAGGGCCGGTTCGGATAACTGTGCCGCAGTCGGGAGCACTACCCTGGAGCATGTGTCTATCTCGTTGCGTGACCTGCTGGCCGATCGGATCCTGATCGCGGACGGCGCGATGGGGACAATGCTCCAGGCCGCCGATCTGACCCTCGACGACTTCGACGGCCTCGAAGGCTGCAACGAGATCCTCAACGTGACCCGGCCGGACGTGGTCCGCGGCGTGCACGACGCCTACCTGGCGGCGGGCGCGGACTGCGTGGAGACCAACACGTTCGGCGCCAACCTGCCCAACCTCGCCGAGTACGGCATCTCCGGCCGGATCCGGGAGCTGTCCGAGGCGGGCGCGCGGATCGCGCGGGAGGCGGCCGACGCGTACGCGACGGAGGAACACCCCCGGTTCGTGCTCGGCTCGATGGGCCCGGGCACCAAGCTGCCCACGCTGGGCCACGCGACCTACGCCTCGCTGCGCGACGCGTACCAGGAGAACGCGGCCGGCCTGATCGCCGGCGGGGCGGATGCGCTGATCATCGAGACCTGCCAGGACCTGCTCCAGGTCAAGGCGGCGGTGGTCGGGTCGAAGCGGGCCCGCGCCGAGGCCGGCCGGGACGTGCCGATCATCTGCCAGGTCGCGGTGGAGACCACCGGCACCATGCTGCTGGGCAGTGAGATCGGCGCCGCGCTGACCGCGATCGAGCCGCTCGGCGTCGACCTGATCGGGCTGAACTGCTCCACCGGCCCGGCGGAGATGGGCGAGCACCTGCGTTACCTGGCGCAGCACTCGCGTATCCCGATCTCGGTGATGCCGAACGCGGGCCTGCCGGTGCTGACCGCCGACGGGGCGTACTTCCCGCTCAGCCCGGACGAGCTGGCCGACGCGCTGGAACAGTTCGTCACCGACTACGGCGTGGGCCTGATCGGCGGCTGCTGCGGCACCACCCCGGAGCACATCCGGGTGCTGGTGGATCGGCTGGGCGGGCGGGCGCCGGTGGCGCGCGAGCCGGAGCCGGAGGCCGGGGTCTCCTCGATCTACCACCACGTGTCGTTCGCCCAGGACGCCAGCGTCCTGATGGTGGGGGAGCGGACGAACGCCAACGGCTCGAAGGCGTTCCGCGAGTCGATGCTCGCCGGGGACTGGCAGGCCTGCGTGGAGGTCGCCCGCAGCCAGGCACGCGACGGCTCGCACCTGCTCGACCTCTGCGTCGACTACGTCGGCCGCGACGGCACGCAGGACATGCGGGAGCTGGCCGGCCGGTTCGCCACCGCCTCGACCCTGCCGATCGTGCTGGACTCCACCGAGCCGGCGGTCATCGAGGCCGGGCTGGAGATGCTCGGCGGCCGGTGCGTGGTCAACTCGGTCAACTTCGAGGACGGCGACGGCCCCGACTCCCGCTACGCGCGGGTCATGCCGGTGGTCAAGGAGCACGGCGCCGCCGTCGTGGCGCTGCTCATCGACGAGGAGGGCCAGGCCCGCACCCGCGAGTGGAAGGTACGGGTGGCCAGCCGGCTGATCGACGACCTGACCGGCCGGTGGGGGATGCGCCGGGAGGACATCCTCATCGACGCGCTGACGTTCCCGATCGCCACCGGGCAGGAGGAGACCCGCCGCGACGGCATCGAGACGATCGAGGCGATCCGGGAGATCGCCGCGCGTTACCCGGGCGTCAACTTCACCGCCGGCATCTCCAACGTGTCGTTCGGTCTCAACCCGGCGGCGCGGCAGGTGCTCAACTCGGTGTTCCTGCACGAGTGCGCCCAGGCCGGGCTGACCTCGGCGATCGTGCACGCCAGCAAGATCCTGCCGATGGCGCGGATCCCGGACGAGCAGCGTGAGGTGGCGCTCGACCTGGTGTACGACCGCCGTCGCGAAGGCTACGACCCGGTGCAGCGGTTCATCGAGGCGTTCGAGGGCGTGGACGCGGCGTCGGCGCGCGCCACCCGGGCCGAGGAGCTGGCCGCGCTGCCGCTGGACGAGCGGCTCAAGCGGCGGATCATCGACGGCGAGCGCAACGGCCTGGAGGCCGACCTGGACACCGCGATGGCGCAGGGGCGTACGCCGCTGTCCATCATCAACGACCTGCTGCTGGACGGCATGAAGGTGGTCGGCGAGCTGTTCGGCTCGGGCCAGATGCAGTTGCCGTTCGTGCTCCAGTCCGCCGAGGTGATGAAGACCGCGGTGGCCTATCTGGAGCCGCACATGGAGAAGACCGATGACGACGGCAAGGGCCGCATCGTGCTCGCCACCGTCAAGGGCGACGTGCACGACATCGGCAAGAACCTGGTCGACATCATCCTGTCCAACAACGGCTACGACGTGGTGAACATCGGCATCAAGCAGCCGATCAACGCGATCATCGACGCCGCCGAGGAGCACCGGGCCGACGCGATCGGCATGTCCGGCCTGCTCGTGAAGAGCACCGTGATCATGAAGGAGAACCTGGCCGAGATGGCCTCCCGCGGCGTGGCCGAGCGGTGGCCGGTGCTGCTCGGCGGCGCGGCGCTGACCCGCGCGTACGTCGAGGACGACCTCCGGTCGATCTACCCGGGCCAGGTGCACTACGCCCGCGACGCCTTCGAGGGGCTGTCCCTGATGGACCGCGTGATGGCGGCCAAGCGCGGCGGCGCGCCGGTGATCGACCCGGAGCGCGAGGCGGCACTGGCGGCCCGCCGGGAGCGCCGCGAGCGGCAGCGGGCGCAGGTCCGCGAGGCGCTGCCCGAACTGGACGACTCCTCGGTCCGCTCGGACGTGGCGACGGACGTGGCCGTGCCGAAGCCGCCGTTCTTCGGCACCCGTGTCGTCAAGGGCGTGCCGCTGGCCGACTACGCGGCGCTGCTCGACGAGCGCGCCACGTTCCTGGGCCAGTGGGGGTTGCGCGGCGCCCGCGGCGGCAAGGGACCGTCGTACGAGGAACTGGTGGAGACCGAGGGCCGGCCCCGGCTGCGGTACTGGCTGGACCGCCTGATCTCCGACCAGGTGCTGGAGGCGGCAGTGGTGTACGGCTACTTCCCCGCGTACTCCGAGGGCAACGACCTGGTGGTGCTGGACGAGAACGGCCACAGCGAGCGGGCCCGGTTCGCCTTCCCCCGGCAGCGGCAGGAGCGGCGGCTGTGCCTGGCCGACTTCTTCCGGCCCAAGGGCGACCAGCTCGACGTGGTGGCGTTGCAGCTGGTCACCGTCGGGCAGCCGATCAGCGAATACACCGCGAAGATGTTCGCCGGCAACGAGTACCGCGACTACCTGGAGGTGCACGGCCTGTCCGTGCAGCTCACCGAGGCCCTGGCCGAGTACTGGCACCGGCGGATCCGGGCCGAGCTGGTGCTGCCCGGTGGCGGCACCGTGGCCGACGACGACCCGGCCGACCTGGCCGGTCTGCTGCGCACCGACTACCGGGGCTGCCGGTACGCGTTCGGCTACCCGGCCTGCCCGGACCTTGAGGACCGGGCGAAGATCGTGGAGCTGCTGGGCGCGGAGCGGATCGGCGTGCAGTTGTCGGAGGAGTTCCAGCTCGTGCCGGAGCAGGCCACCGACGCGATCGTGGTGCACCACCCGGAGGCGAACTACTTCAACGCCAAGTGACGCCGGATGCTGTCGACCTGTCCGAAGCGAACAGGCCGCCGCATCGGTAGGCCCGTGCCGTGGATCAGGGCTGGGACGCCACGGTGAGCTTTGCGACGTCCGGGGCATAGACGGTCATCCAGTGCGGATGCAGCCGGTAGTAGACCACCTCGTTGTCCCAGTCGAAGAGGTCGTCGCCGTAGAAGTCCTTCAAGTACGCGAGCACGTCCGGCCAGTCCGTGGCCTGGTCGCCGTTGCGGGGGTTGAGGATCTCCACCGTGCCGTGCGTGAAGACGCCGAGGTCCTCACCGCGCATGTGCGCGGCGCTGACGGCGGGCCGCGCCGCGAGGTGGCGCGCCTTGGCGGCGTCGGGCGCCGTGCCGAAGTACCACTTGCCTCGCAGGAAGTGCCCGTCGACACCGCTGATCCGCGGCTCACCCTTCGCCGTCACGCTGGACAGAGCGAGGGTGCACATGCCGGTGAGGACCTGGGTGAGCTGCTCCGCGTCCAGCGTGCTCGCGGTGTTGATGATCGAGCGGAGGTGGGAGGTGGAGTCGGCGAGGGAGGCGTCAAGGAGGGCTTGGAGCTCTTCGAGATCTTGTGGGGTTTCGCGCATGGTGGTCCTTGTCTCTCCGCATCTGTCTGCGCTGTGGTCGGCGCCTCTCACCGCGCCGACCGATGAACCCATGCTCCACCCAAAACCTGACACCTTGCGTCATATTTCTTCACCTGGCTGCGGACGCCAGCGGGCCGCACGGCTGTCCCGGTCCTGCGGCCGCGCGTTACGGGTCGAGTGGTTCGATGACCTGTTTTCGGGCGTGTTGGTAGATGACGGAGCTGCGGAACCCGACGATCTCGCGGCGTCCGCTGAACTTGTCCATAAGGAAGGAGTGCAGGCTGTCGACGCTGGGGACGGCGACGTGGACGAGGAAGTCGTCGCCGCCGGCCACGACGTACACCGACAACACCTCGGGCAGCTCCATCGCATATTTCTTGAAGCCGTCGATGACGGTTCGGCTCAGGGGCCGGACCTGCACGTGCAGCAATGCTTGTACGCCGCGGTTGAGGGCGGCCAGGCTGATCTCGGCGTGATAGCCGGTGATCACGCCGCGTTCCCGCAGTGCGCGCACGCGTTCCAGGCAGGTGGACGGCGCGATGCCGACCGCGCGGGCCAGTTCGCGGTTGGTCTGCCGCGCGTGTGTCTGCAGGTGCTCGATGATCGCCGAATCAAGTTCGTCCACGACCGGGATCCTGTCATCTTCTCCGAACGATGTTCGCTTTGAGCTGGTCGGCGCCAACCACCTGCCTACTGTCGATCCCGTTCCGGCGAGCGCACGACAGGAGCCATCATGGTCGCGACCCACCTCGACACCGAGCCCGTGCACGAACACGTCGTCATCAGGCGGGGCGTACGGTCCGGCCTGCCGATCGTCGTCGCGGTGCACTCCACCGCGCTCGGTCAGGCCATCGGCGGCTGCCGGGTCGCGCAGTACCCGCACTGGCGTGACGGGCTCACCGACGCGCTGCGGCTGTCGGCCGCGATGTCGGACAAATGCGCGCTGGCCGGGCTGCCCAACGGCGGCGGCAAGACCGTCGTCGCCCTGCCCCCGGGCAGGACACTCGACGCGGCCGCCCGTCGGGCGGTGCTGCATGACGCGGGCGACGTGATCGCCGGCCTGGACGGCGCCTATGCCACCGGACCGGACGTGGGAACCGGACCGGACGACATGGTCACGATCGCCGAGCGGACCCCGTATGCGTTCTGCCGACCGGTGCACGCCGGTGGCAGCGGCGACTCCTCCGGACACACCGCCGTCGGCGTCCTCGCCGCGCTGCATGCCCTGTGCGCCGAGCGATTCGGGTCAGCCGACCTGTCCGCGCGCAGCTTCGCCGTTCTCGGCCTCGGCCGTGTCGGCGGCCACGTACTGCGCATGCTCGCCGAAGCCGGCGCGACCCTGGTGGCCGCCGACATCGACGAGGGTAGACGAACGCTCGCCGACGCCGCGGGTGCCGCCTGGACCAGCCCGCAGGACTGCCTGACCGCCGACGTGGACGTGCTCGTCCCCGCCGCGCTCGGCGGTCTGCTCACCTCGCACACGGTGCCGACACTGCGGTGCGCCGCGATCGCCGGCCCGGCCAACAACCAACTCGACACCCCGGCCACCGCCGACCTGCTGCACCAGCACGGCATCCTCTGGGCACCGGACATCATCGTCAGCGCAGGCGGCATCATCCACGCCACTGCCGTCGAACTGCACCAGGAAACCTCCGCCCAGGCCACCGCCCGGGTTCAGGGCATCGCCGACACCCTCGCCGGCATCCTGCGCACCGCCCGCGCCACCGGCTCGACCCCGGCCGCCGCCGCCCGCTCCCGCGCCCGCCACCGCATCGAACACCGCCGCTGACCCTGCCACCACCCGACCGCAAGACAGCCGCCCAGCCGCCACCGTTCTCGACGCGGACGCACCACCGCTACCCGGTGACAGCTCAGGGCCGAGTGACGCCGTCATCCGGCCCGAGCTGAACTGACAGGTTTACGACACCCGGCCGGCCCGCCACCGGGCCGCTGGGTCGGTCGAGCCGTGCCCGGAACGGGCGCCTCCGCGAGCCTCTGGTAATCGTTGTATTTACATGGTTTGATCTGCCCTCAGGATCTGACCCGGATTCAGAGGAGCCTCATGCGAGTCACCATCCGCGCGCTCGTGGCAGGGCTGGCACTGGCCGTCGCGGCCACGACCGGCGCTGCCGCCGCGCCCTCCGCCGGCGCCGCCGCCGTCGACCCGGCCGACGAGTCGCAGGACTTCCCGTTCCCCGGCGCTGACACCATCGCCCTGCATGACGGCTCCAACAAGTACATCACGTACGGGGCCAGCAGCGGCGGGCGCAAGGTGCCGTACTCCGTCTCCGGCTCCGGGAACGTCGTCGGCACCTCGCCGACCGTGGCCGGCGACGCCATGCCGAGCGGCGGCGGGGCGTGGGTCGAGGCCGGCGCCGGGATCTGGACGCCGGGGGCGTTCTACCACGTCAAGGACGGGGTCGGCCGCTACTACCTCTTCTACACGGCCACCCGCAAGAACGACGACGGCCGCAAGTGCATCGGGGTGGCTCGCTCCCAGAACCCGTACGGCGGGTTCATCGCCGAGGACCTGCCGATCGCCTGCCCGGACAAGGGCAGCCGGTGGGCGCTGGACGCGGACGTCACCGCCGGTCCCGCTGGTGCGATCTGGATGACCTGGCGGGACGGGCAGCGTGCCGAAGGGCAGGAGTCGGCGCTCTCCGTCATGAGGTTGAAGTTCAACACGAACGGCACCGTCGACCGCGACAGCGAGCCGGTCGTCATCTTCCGCAGCGACAATCTGAGCTGGGTCACGTACCGCGACACGAGCGGCGTCGCCGTGATCGAGAACCCGAGTGCGTTCAACCACAACGGTTCCTGGTATCTGTTCTACTCCGGCAACGCCTGGCGGGAGAACTACTACTCGACCGGCATCGCCTTCTGCGGCGACCGGATCGACGACGGCCTGTGCGCGCCGATGCCCGGACCGAATCGGGCCTGGTTCTCCTACTCGGGTCCGGCCGCGCACCTGCCCGACACCATGCGCAAGTACTCGTTGCCGGGGAACAAGCGCGGGCCGGGCGCGATGGACGTCTACCGGGCCCGCGACGGCAAGCCGTGGGTGACGTGGAACTACCTCGCCGACGACGGCTCGGGGCGTAAGAGCCGGACCGGGCGTCTCGTCATCACCGGCTCCGGCTCCAATGCCGACTTCAAGGTGGAGCTCTAACGATTGTCACCGGACTGCGACCGCCACCACAGTGGCGGCGCCGGTCCAGTGTGCCCTCCAACAGGAAGGACCATTGATGAGAAGAACCTACCGAAACGTCCGCCGCGCCGTCGCCCTGATCAGCACGCTCACGGTGGCGACGCTCCTCCTGCCGGTCTCACCCGCCGCGGCGGCGTCGACCTTCCAGGCCGGCCACCTGAACATCTTGAACGAGCTCGACCACCCGGCGTTCCTCCACGACCTGAACCTGATCACCTCGAAGGCCGACATGGTCGCGCTCAACGAGGTGGGTCCCCGCAGGGCCTTCCTGGTGGACTGGGCCGCAAACAACGGCTGGACGTTCTACGCCCCGACTACTTCGGTGCACGCGGCCGGTGAAGCCCTGCTGGCGAAGAAGAGCATGTTCGAAGTGGTCGACAAGGGGTCGAAGTTCGTGTGCGACACCAACCCCGACGAGCCACCGCCGCCGCGCTACAACAACTGGGTCAAGTACCGGCACAAGGCGACCGGGCGGTTCGTGTTCCACATCAACTTCCACGCCGTCGCCGGTATCGACAACAACGGCTGGCCGGAAGACCTTCCGCGTACCCGGTGCGCGGAGCAGCAGTTCGCGGAGGTCAAGGAGCTGGCCCGCGAGAAGAAGGCCGAGGGGCAGGTCATCGTCAGCGGCGACCTCAACGTCGACTTCAGCGCCGACAAGGCCCGCGGGTACGAGAAGTTCCCGTGGAAGGTCTTCGAGGCCAACGAGCTGCCGAACCTCCGCTCCGTCTACAACCTCTACGGCGAGAAGGGGACCGGCACGCACAAGAACCGGCACATCGACTACATCTACTTCTGGAAGCGGATCGAGAGCTCCCAGGTCATGTGGATGACCGACTACCGCATCGTCGGGGACACCAACTCCGACCACAAGGGTGTCGTGGCGGACTTCTCCCTCGCACCCTGACCGGTACGAACGGGTCGGGCTCCGTCGACGAGCGGTCGGCGGAGCTCCGACCTGTGCGGACCACAACGCCGGCCGTCACGTGTCGTAGAGCCCGTCCCACGGCTCGTGGAATCCGAGGCGATCCGGATACAGCTCGACCCAGTCGACGTGGCGGCCGTCGCCCGCCCGGTCGCCGGACTCGTCGACCAGGCCGAAGACGACGCCGTCCCGACGGGTCTGGAACGGTCGTACGGCGATGTCGCCGTACGACGTGCCGGGCAGGCTCGCGAGCAGTTCGCCGAGCGCCGCGGCCAGCGCGCCTCGATCCTGGACCCGGGTGATCCTCGACCGCCGGTACGTCCCGTCGTGGTCGAACAGGTGCACGTACGCGTGGTGGTCCCACGCCGAGGCGAGGAACAGCCCGTCGTCGTAGCGGCCGATGGTGTCCGCGCGGTGGCCGGGCTCGTGCGCGATGGGAATCAGCCGGGGTACGGGCACTCGGTCAACGTAGCGTACGAGCGCGGGGCGCCCGCCGGGATGGCGGACGCCCCGAAGGATCGACGCGTCGATCAGCCGATCAGCGTGACCGAGTAGTCGTACGTCGTCCCGGTCACCGAGTACGTCGCGGTCTGCCCGTTCTCGCAGTACGACACGAAGCTGCTCGGGGTGCGTTGCGCTCCGGCCACCGCGTCGACCACCGGCCGGACGTCGGCGCCGACCGGCAGCGCGGTGGTGGTGAGATCGATCGTCCGCGACTGGTTGATCGGGTAGTTGTCGGTGTTCGCCGTCTCCAGACCGTTGCTCGCCGCGACACTGAAGGACATCACGAAGGCGGCGTTGTTCACCACGGCGATGCGCTGCACGCAGGGTTCGGCCTGCGCGCTTGCCGTGGAGGCCGCGGCCAGCGCCGACGCGCCGGCGGCGAGCGTCCCGACGAGTGCGGCTCCGACGAGCCGGGCGGGGAACGTCATGGGTGTCACCTCTCGGTCGTACGTGGCGCCGGGCGCCGACTGGCGGCGACCGGCGTGTGGTCCGTATCGAAGTTCCCGAACGTTTTCGATCGAACCCCGCAGATCGCAATAATCTGTGTCCGGCTGTGGTGCCCGTTCAGTCGCCGGCTCGGCCGGGGCAGTCAGACTGACGGAACGAGGGCGTGTGAGCGTCCCGGCGCGAGGAGTCCAAAGTGGCGAACTCCGGCCTTTCCTGTGTCGTCCGCGCGATCGGAGGCGGCCTGCCGCCGTTGGCGGACTCGGATCTCGGCCCCCGGGCGACGTACTTCACGATCCTCGTCATATCCGGTATGTACCTAGCCCCGATCGTCATGTTCGTCCTCGGAGCGTTCTGCGCCAGAGGCAGCCGACGCAGCCGCCGGATCAGCGCGGCTGCCGCGATCGTGATCGTCCTGTTCTACGCGTTGTCGCTGCTCGGCAGTGCCTTCACGTGGCCCGGACCGGAGCACCAGGGAGAACCGGGTGAGACTCTGTGGCTGATCGTGATCGGTTGCGGCGGCTTCCTGGTGATGCCCTGGCTCGTCGCGTTCGGCGGCGCCAAGGTGGCCGGCCGGCGTTCCGCAGCCACTGCCGAATAGCGGTCGGCCGGCGGGCGCTCCGGCGGAGGTGACAGGCGGTACTACGATTCGCCCATGCGGTTCTCGATCGAGATACGCCTGAAGGCGTCGGTACGTCAGCCCGTGCGTGGGGCGTACATGATGACGGCGACGCCGACCAGGCAGATGGCCGCGCCGACGAGGTCGTAGCGGTCGGGCCGGAACTTGTCGACCAGCATGCCCCAGGCGAGCGACCCGGCGACGAACACGCCGCCGTAGGCGGCGAGGATGCGACCGAAGTTCGGGTCCGGCTGGAACGTGGCCACGAACCCGTAGGCGCCGAGCGCGACCACCCCGGCGGCGATCCAGAGCAGCCCGCGGTTCTCCCGCCAGCCCTGCCACACCAGCCAGGCGCCGCCGATTTCGGCGAGCGCGGCCAGCAGGAACAGCAGGATGGAACGAGCGACCGTCATGCGTCAGACCGTAGCGGGGCCGTGGTCGCGACCGGTGAAGGGCAGGGGGCAGTGCGGGCTTCCGGCGCAGGTGACCAGGTCGTCGCAGCCGGCCGAGACGGCGGCCCGGAGCGTGTCGCGGACGACGGCGAGGTCCGCCAGCCGCCGCTCCACCTCGTCGAGCTTGTCCCGGGCCCGGGCCCGCAGGCCGGTGTCGCGCCGTCCGGCCGCGAGTAGGTCGGTGACCTCGGCGAGCGTGAAGCCGAGACGTTGCGCGGCCTTCACCACCCGCAGCAGGGTGACCGTCTCGGCCGGGTAGAGGCGATGCCCGCCCGGCGACCGCCGGGGCGCGGGGAGCAGCCCGCGCCGTTCGTAGTAGCGCAGCGTCTGCACGTTCACCCCGGCCGCGTCGGCGAGCCGGCCGCTGCGCAGCTCCGGCTCGCCCATCACCGGCCCCGCGCGGCCGTGGCCCGCCGGGCCAGGGCATCGAGTACGGCGACACGGCCCGCCGGGACCCGGATGTCGAGCGTCAGCGCGTCTGTGTCCGGGCGGGCGAGGTCGAACGTGAAGAAGGAGCAGCAGTCCGACTCGCGGGCGATCAGATCGCGGGCGACCGGTTCGGCGCGGCCGTCGAGGCGCAGTCGCAGATGCCCGGCGGAGAGCCGGTCGACGCCGCGCAGCGCGTCGTGGAACAGCCCGTCGAACTCGGCCAGCCGCAGCGGCCGGTCGTCGGTGGGCAGGGTGCAGGCGTCGGGCACCCAGGAGTCATCGGTCATGCCTCGACGGTAAGCCCGTACCGGGGTACCGGATGCAAGTGCCGGTCCACCCCTTTCCCGGCCTCGGCCTGCGGCGACGTCTGGAATACGGCTGTGCTCGCCGGCCCGGAGGGCTACCGTCACGAAAGTACGGGCCGACGCCGGGCCAGGCGCCGCGTCCACGCCCGAGCCGTCCCGTTGACGTGGCGGAAACGCCCGAGGGCGAGCATGGGTACGACGAAAGGGGCGGACATGACCGACGAGGTGACGTCGCAGGTCCCGCCGGAACCGGCGCCCGTGCTGAGCACGCCCGCCGGTGCCGCGCCGGCCGGGCCGCCGAGCAGCCTGGACCTGTGGGCCCGTGCCCAGGTGCTGCACCGCTGCTTCGGCGACGACGACGGCGAGCCGCACATCATGCGCGGCCTGGACTGACCGCCGTCCGGTCAGCGCACCGCCACACCGGCCCGCGCCAGCACCTCCCACCAGGACGCGAGGTCGGGGACCGGCTCGGCGTGGACCGCGTACTCGTCCAGCTGCCGCAGCTGTCCGGCGCTCGGTGCGGGTGAGACGGTGGCGCCCACGGCGACCAGGGCGTACCGGCTGCCACCGACGGTGAGCAGCATCGTGCCGAAGATCGTTCCCCGGGCCTCGGCCCGCTCGGCGGGGGCGGCGAACACCTCCGCGTCGCGCCGGTCGCGGGCGCGCAGCCGGCCCACGGCGCCAACCGTACCGTCACCGGCCCGGTGAACGTTTCCCGGCGGTGGTGCGTGAGAGCCGGTGAGCATCACCGGCGGCTGCCGGGGGTACTGCTGGGGAACACGGGTGCGACAGCCGGGAGGTCATGGTGGGGGACAGGGCGCGACGTCAGGGGCGCGGGCCGATCGCCGGACTGGTGGTGGCCGCGCTGGTGGCGGCCGGCTGCATGGCCGGCGGCTTCGACGAGGGGGAGCCGCGGCAGCCCGCGCCCCCGCGCGGCGCGCAGCCCGAGTCGCAGACCACCCGGGCGGACGGCACCACGAGCGTGGCCGAGTTCAAGCAGGACATCCAGGACGCCGTCCGGCTGGCCGAGCGCTACTGGGCGGAACAGTTCCGCGCCTCCGGCGAGCGGTTCACCCCGATCCGGCGGGTGGTGCCCTACACCCGGGAGGGCGAGGTGGCCTGTGCCGGGCAGGGGCTGCCGCGCAACAACGCGGTCTACTGCTCGGCGGGCGACTTCATCGCCTACGACGTGAACTGGTCGGTGGCGGCTTTCCGGCAGATCGGCGACGCGTTCCTGTTCTACCTGCTCGGCCACGAGTACGCCCACGGCATGCAGGTGCGGCTGGGCATCCGCTACAACTTCACCATCCAGCAGGAGCTGCAGGCCGACTGCATGGCCGGGGCGTACCTCGGGGACAGCGTGCGCTCCGGGGCGCTGGAGCTGGAGGACGGTGACCTGGAGGAGTTCAAGGAAGGGCTGCTGGCGGTCGGCGACGACCCCGACCAGCCCTGGTTCGCCGAGGGCTCGCACGGCACCGCCGAGCAGCGCAGCGAGTCGTTCTTCCGGGGGTACGAGAAGTCGCTGGGCGCCTGCGGCCTCGGGTGACGCCCGGATCACCGGAGATCGGGGACGGTGACGGGCACGCCGGACGCGGCTGGCAGGATCGGCGGGGTACGCGTACCGAAGGAGGCCCCCGCTGAGCAGCAAGCACCCCGCCGCCGTGCTCTTCGACATGGACGGCACCCTGGTCGACAGCGAGAAACTGTGGGACGTCGCGTTGCAGGAGCTGGCCGCCGTGTACGGCGGTGTCCTGTCCGACGACGCCCGCCGCGCGATCGTCGGCACCGGGATGGCCGACGCGATGCGGATCGTGCACGACGACCTGGGCCAGCCGGAGCGGGACGTGCGGGAAAGCGCCGACTGGATCAGCGCCCGGATCCTGGAGCTGTTCCGCACCGGGCTGCGCTGGCGTCCGGGCGCGCTGGCCCTGCTGCGGGCGGTACGCGACGCCGGCATCCCCACCGCGCTGGTCACCTCCAGCGGCCGGTCCCTGGTCGAGGTGGCCCTGGACACGCTGGGCCGGGACAGCTTCGACGCGGTGGTCTGCGGCGACGAGGTCGGCGCGGCAAAGCCGCACCCGGAGCCGTACCTGACCGCCGCGCGTCTGCTGGGCGTGCCGGTCGAGCGGTGCGTGGCGATCGAGGACTCACCGACCGGTGTGGCGAGCGCGCTCGCCGCCGGCGCGGCGGTGCTGGCCGTACCGGCCGAGGTGCCGCTGGCGTCCGCCGACGGCGTACACCAGGTGGAGAGCCTGCTCGGGGCGGACCTGGAGCTGCTCGCGGCCCTGCTGAGCCGTTAGGAAGGGCCCCTTCTTATGCACGAGGCGTTAAGAAGGGGCCCTTCCTTTCACGTCAGTCGTGGGCGATGGCGCCCAGGACGTTGATCCGCGCGGCGCGGATCGCCGGCAGCACCGCCGCGACCACGCCGATGATCGCGGCCAGGATCAGGAACGTCACCATCTGACCCCAGGGCAGGACCAGGTCGGTGATGCCCTCGTCCTTGAGCGCCTCGACCACCGCCGCGCCGAGACCGGTGCCGACCACCACGCCGAGCAGCGCGCCGAAGATGGAGATCACCACCGCCTCGACCGTGATCATGCGCATGGTCTGGGCGCGGCGCAGGCCGATGGCCCGCAGCAGGCCCAGCTCCCGGGTCCGTTCCAGCACCGACAGCGCGAGCGTGTTGATGATGCCCAGCACCGCGATCACGATGGCCAGCGCCAGCAGGATCTGGATCATCTGGAGCAGGGAGTCCAGCTGACCGGTCTGCTGCTCGATGAACCCGGCCCGGTCGGCCACCGACACCTCGGGGCTGTCCGCCAGCAGCCGCTCGATCTGCGGCTGCACCGCGTCCACCGACGTGCCGGGGGCGAGTTGCAGGAAGCCCTGGATCGGCTGCGGGATGGAGAAGTCCGCGGCGGCCTGCGGCGGCAGCGTCACCGGGTTGGTCAGCTGCGAACTCTCGTAGATGCCGCTGACCGTGTAGGTGCGGGCGTCGCCGCGGGACAGCTGCACCGGCACCGTCGAACCGACGGTGAGGTTGCGTGCCTTCGCGGTGTCGGAGCTGACCAGCATCTGGTCCGGCGCCAGCGTGCTGATGTCACCCGCGGTGGCCTTCGCCCCGAAGATCTGCTGCAGGGCGGCCACGTTGCTCGACACGGCCACCCAGGTCCGCTCGCCGCCGACCACCGCCATGTCGCCGTACTCGCCGTCGACCATCCGCACACCCGGGATCGCGGCGGCCTTCTCCAGCACCGCCGGGTCGAAGCTCGCCGGACGCGGCCCGGACGACGCGCCGGAGATCACCAGCTCCGCCTTGATGGTGTCCTCCGCGAGGGCGCCGATGCTGCCCTTTGCCGAGTCCAGGATCACCGTCACGCCGGTGACCAGGGCGATGCCCACCATCAGCGCGGCGGCGGTGATCGCGGTACGGCGCGGGTTGCGCCCCGAGTTGAGCCGGCCCAGCTTGCCCGGCACCGACCAGGAGAACATCGCGCCGAGCAGCGCGACCACCGGCCGGCTGATGATCGGCGTCAGCAGCGCCACCCCGATGAACGCGAACAGCACGCCGCCGAGGATGGTCGCCAGGGTGCTGTCGCCGGCGTGCCCGCCGAGGCCGAGGAACAGCAGCACCGCGCCGATGCCGGTGACCACCGCGCCGCCGACGGTGACCTTGGTGAGCGGCCGGTCCGGCGTGGCGACGTCCTGCATCGCGGCGATCGGCGGGATGCGCGAGGCGCGTACCGCCGGCAGCAGCGCGGCGATCACCGTGATCAGCATGCCGACCGCGAACGCGCCGATCACCGCCGAGGCCGGCACACCCAGGCCGGCCAGGGTCAGACCTCCGGCGAGCTGACCGAACAGGTACGCCAGCAGCGCGCCCACGCCGATGCCGGCGGCGAGCCCCAGCACCGAGGCGATCAGGCCGACCGCGAGGGCCTCCAGCACCACCGAGCCGATGACCTGCTTGCCGCTGGCCCCGATGGCCCGCATCAGGGCCAGCTCACGGGTGCGCTGGGCCACGATGATCGAGAACGTGTTGAGGATCAGGAACGTGCCGACCAGCAGCGCCACCGCGGCGAACCCGAGGAGGATCTTGTTGAAGAACGACAGCCCCTCCTTGAGGCCGGCCGAGGCGTCGGCGGCAAGTTGCTCGCCGGTCTTGACCTGGTAGTCGGCGCCCAGGGTGCGGGCCAACTCGCCGCGCAGCGCGGCCGGCGTGGTGCCGTCGGCGGCCTGGACGCTGACGTTGCTGAACACGTCCGGCTTGCCCAGCATCAGCTGCTGCGCCACCGGGGTGGTGAAGTAGACCTCGTTGGCGCCGCCGATCGAGTCCCGGCCGCCGCTGTAGCCGAACACGCCGACGAGCGTGAACTCCTTCTTCGGGGCCAGCGTCAGCACGCCGACCCGGTCGCCGACCTTGACCTTGCCCGCCTCGGCCAGCGCGGTGTTGATCACGATCTCGTCGTCGGCCTGCGGCGCGCGGCCCTCGCGGATCTCCACCAGGTCGCTCTCGCCGAGCCAGTTCTGGCCCAGCTGCGGCGGGCCGAACGAGGTGACCACCTTGCCGTTGCTGCCGATCATGCGGGCGCCGTCGGCGGCGACCACGCCCTCGGCGTCGGCGACGCCGGGCACCGCCTTGATCCGGTCGAGCACCGACGCCGGCATCGGGGTGCTCAGCGGCATGCCCTCCGCGGTGGAGACGTCGATCTTCGGTTTCGCCTCGACGCTGACGTCTACCTCGGCGTACGCGTCGGCGAAGACCGCGTCGAAGGACCGCCCGAGCGTGTCGGTGAGCACGAACGCGCCGGAGACGAACATGACGCCGAGCACCACCGCCAGCCCGGACAGCAGCAGGCGCAGCTTGCGCGCCAGCAGGCTCTTGAGTGTCGCCCGCAGCATCAGTTGCCCACCTCGACCGGGGCGTCCAGCTTCTTCATCGTGTCCAGCACCGTCTCGGCGGTCGGCTCGATCAGCTCCGAGACGATCTGCCCGTCGGCGAGGAAGACCACCCGGTCGGCGTACGCGGCGGCGGTCGGGTCGTGCGTGACCATGACGATGGTCTGGCCGTGCTCGCGGACCGAGTTGCGCAGGAACTTCAGCACGTCGGCGCCGGAGCGGGAGTCCAGGTTGCCGGTCGGCTCGTCCGCGAAGATCACCTCGGGGCGGGCGACGAGCGCCCGGGCGCAGGCGACGCGCTGCTGCTGGCCGCCGGAGAGCTGCGCCGGGCGGTGCCCGAGCCGCTCCCGCAGGCCGACCGTGTCGATCACCGTGTCGTACCAGGCCGGGTCCGGCTTGCGCCCGGCGATCGACAGCGGCAGCAGGATGTTCTCCTGCGCGGTGAGCGTGGGCAGCAGGTTGAACTGTTGGAAGATGAAGCCCACCTTGTCCCGGCGCAGCTTCGTCAGGCCCGCGTCGTTGAGGCCGGTCACCGTGGTGTCGCCGATGGACACGGTGCCCTTGGTCACCGTGTCCAGACCGGCGAGGCAGTGCATCAGTGTGGACTTGCCGGAGCCGGACGGCCCCATGATCGCGGTGAACCGGCCGCGTTCGAACTCGGCGGTCACCCCCCGCAGCGCGGCGACCTGTGCCTCGCCGCTGCCGTACACCTTCCACACGTCGTTCGCCCGGGCCGCGGCCTGCTCTCGGCCTACCGTCGCGGTCACGTCATCTACCTCTTCCGTATGTCGTTCTCATGCCGCACCGCCCCCGCTGGTCGGTGCGGCGGACTCCATCCTCGGGGCCGCACGGCCGAAAACCCTCCGACCTGGGGTGGAATCCGCGCCGAACTTCGGGTGAGGGTCGCCCCCCATCCGGGCTCAGGGTGACCCCTGACCGGCGGGTGTCGCCGACGTTAGGACCTGACCTGGCGTGATGGTCAACACATCGGCCCCCCCGCTGGTCACGGTAGGTGCCCCGCGCCACCTCACCCGCCGGGACGGACCAGGCCCGTCTCGTACGCGAGCACGACCGCCTGGACCCGGTCGCGCAACCGTAGCTTCGTCAGCACGTGCCCGACATGGGTTTTCACAGTGGTCTCACTGACCGACAGCACCCGGGCGATCTCCGCGTTCGACAGCCCGCGCGCCATGTGGGTGAGCACCTCGCGCTCCCGGTCGGTCAGCGGCGCCAGCGCCCGCGCCGGCGCGGCGGCCGGGTCCGGCAGCACCCGGGCGAAGCGGTCCAGCAGCCGGCGCAGGACGCGCGGGGAGATCACCGCGCCACCGGCGGCCACCGTGCGGATCGCGGCGACCAGGTCACCGGCCGGCACGTCCTTGGTCAGGAAGCCGGTCGCCCCGGCCCGCAGCGCCCCGACGACGTGGTCGTCCTGCTCGAACGTGGTGAGCACGAGCACCCGCACCGGCAGGCGGGCTGACACGATCGCCCGGGTGGCGGCCACCCCGTCCAGGCGGGGCATCCGGACGTCCATCAGCACCACGTCGGGCAGCAGCCGCCGGGACAGCTCCACCGCCTCCGCGCCGTCGCCGGCCTCACCCACCACGTCGAGGTCGTCCTCCGCGCCGAGCACCATCCGGAAGCCGGTACGCAGCAGCGGCTGGTCGTCGGCGAGCAGCACCCGCACCGGCCGGGACAGGGCGCCCTCGGTCATGCGTCCCCCTCCTCGTCCGGCGCGGCGGCGCTCACTCGTCGGCGCCGGGCGCCACCGGGCGGGAGCGGGCGTCCACGAGCGGGTCGGGCACGGCGGTGGCCACCGGGAACGGCGGCGGCGTGCCGCCGTAGCTCGGGCACAGCGCCTGGTGGTTGCACCAGTCGCACAGGCGGCTCGGCCGGGGACGGAAGTCCTGCCGGGCGGTGGCCTGCTCGATCGCCCGCCACAGCGCCACCACAGTGCGCTCGAAGCGCACCAGCTCGTCGGCGTCCGGCGCGTAGTCGCAGACCTCGGCGTCCTTGAGGTAGAGCAGGCGCAGCACCCGCGGCACCACGCCCCGGGTGCGCCACAGCACCAGGGCGTAGAACTTGAGCTGGAACAGCGCCCGCGCCTCGAACGCCTCGCGTGGCGCCCCGCCGGTCTTGTAGTCGACCACCCGCAGCGCGCCGTCCGGCGCGACGTCGAGCCGGTCGAGGTAGCCCCGGATGAGCAGCTCGTCGTCGACCACCGCGGAGATCAGCGCCTCGCGCTCGGCCGGCTCCAGCCGACGTGGGTCCTCCACCGCGAAGTAGCCGTCCAGCAGGGCCGTCGCCGACCGGAGGAACTCCTGCGGCCCGACGGGGTCGCCGTCGGCGAACAGCGTCGCCAGCTCCGGCTCCTCGGTGACCAGACGGTCCCACTGCGGGGCGACCAGGTCACCGGCCGACTCCGGGGTGCGCGCGGCGGCCGGCAGGTCGAACAGGCGCTCCAGCACGGCGTGCACGAGTGTGCCCCGGGCCTGCTCGACGGTCGGCCGCTCGGGCAGCCTGTCGATGCTGCGGAACCGGTAGAGCAGCGGGCAGGTCTTGAAGTCGGCCGCCCGCGACGGCGACAACGAGGCCCGCACGGTGACCGGCGCCGGTGCCGCCGTCTGGTCGCCGTGACTGTCGATCATCGGTTCCGCCGTCATGCCCGGAAGGTTAGGCCACGCGTGTGACAGGGGAGTGGCCGCCGCACCGGAACATGATCGGGTTCCGGTGCGGCGGTGCGCACCGCGACGGCCCGCTCCGCGCGCTCACGTAGCATCGGGCCGGTGCAGCAGCGGAGCCGAGGACCCCGCCGGCCGGGGCTCAGCCTCGGCCGGGTGCTCGGGGTGCCGTTGCGCGTCGACGCCTCGATGCTGCTTCTCACCGTCGTGGTCACGGTGCTGTACGCCGCGCTGGCCCGCCGACAGCTCGACCTCGGCCCGCTCGGCGGCTACCTGGTCGGTCTCGGCTTCGTGATCTCGCTGCTCGGCTCCGTGCTGCTGCACGAGCTGGGGCACGCGCTGACCGCACGCCGGTACGGCATCGGTGTGCGGGGGATCACGCTGGAACTGCTCGGCGGCTACACCGAGATGGACCGCGACGCCCCCAGCCCCCGGGTCGAGCTGCTGATCTCCCTGGCCGGGCCGGCCGTCTCCGCGGTGCTCGGCGCGGGCGCGGTCGCCGCCACCCTCGCCCTGCCCGCCGGCACGCTCGGCCACCAGCTCGCCTTCCAGCTCGCGGTCAGCAACGTGGTGGTGGCGATCTTCAACAGCCTGCCCGGGCTGCCGCTGGACGGCGGCCGGGCGCTGCGCGCCGCGGTGTGGGCGCTCACCCGCGACCGGCACCGCGGCACCGAGGTGGCCGGCTGGGTGGGCCGGGCCGTCGCGCTGGGCACACTCGCGCTGGTCGTGGTGCTCACCATGCGCCGGGCGCTCGCCCCGCTGGCGCTGCCGCTGCTGCTGCTCGTCGCGCTGACGCTGTGGCGCGGCGCCGGCCAGTCGATCCGGCTGGCCCGCATCGGCCGCCGGCTGCACCTGGTCGACCTGGCCCGGCTCGCCCGCCCGGTGCTCCCGGTGCCCGCCGGCACGCCGCTGGCCGAGGCGCAGCGCCGCCGCGACGAGGCGGGCAGCCCCGACGCGGCGCTCGGCGTGGTCGACTCGGCCGGCCGCACCGTCGCCCTGGTCGACCCGGCGCGCGCCGCCGCCGTACCCCCGGAACGGAGGCCGTGGGTCGCGGTGGACGAGGTGGCCCGCGACCTGTCCGCCGTGCCGGTCCTGCCGCTCGGGACCGACGGCGAGCGGGTGCTGGAGACCGTGCGCACCCACCCGGGCGCGCAGTACGTCGTGACGGCAGGCGAAGATGTGGTCGGCGTGCTGCACATCGCGGATCTCGCCCAGCTCCTGGAACCCGAACGGAAGACGAACACGTGACCGCAGAGATCTCCACCGTCCCGGCGCTGCCCCCGGTCCACCGAGGGCCGTTCCGGCCGGGCGACCGGGTCCAGCTGACCGACCCGAAGGGCCGGATGCACACCGTGACGCTGGAGCCCGGCAAGGAGTTCCACACCCACCGCGGGATCCTCAAGCACGACACCCTGATCGGCCTGCCCGACGGCAGCGTGGTCACCACCGCCGGCGGCGGCACCGCGTTCCTGGCCCTGCGGCCGCTGCTGTCGGACTACGTGCTGTCCATGCCGCGCGGCGCCCAGGTGATCTACCCGAAGGACTCGGCGCAGATCGTCGCCATGGGCGACATCTTCCCCGGCGCCAAGGTGCTGGAGGCCGGGGCCGGGTCCGGCGCGCTGTCCTGCTCGCTGCTGCGGGCCGTCGGCACCGAGGGCGAGCTGCACTCGTTCGAGGTGCGCGACGACTTCGCCCAGATCGCCCGGCGCAACGTCGAGGCGTTCTTCAACGGCCCGCACCCGGCCTGGACCCTGCACGTCGGCGACGTCGCCGACTGCGCCGAGACCGGCTTCGACCGGATCATCCTGGACATGCTCACCCCGTGGGAGATGCTCGACATGGTCGAGCGGGCGCTCGTGCCCGGCGGCGTGCTGATCGGCTACGTGGCCACCACGCCGCAGCTGTCCGAGCTGGTCGAGGCGCTGCGCGAGCGCGGCGGCTGGACCGAGCCGCGCGCCTGGGAGTCACTCGTGCGGGACTGGCACGCCGAGGGCCTGGCGGTCCGCCCGGACCACCGGATGATCGCCCACACCGCGTTCCTGGTCTCCGCGCGCAAGCTCGCCCCCGGCGTCACCGCGCCGCCGCGCCGGCGCAAGCCCAGCAAGGGCGCCGAGGCGTACGCGCAGCGCCGCGACGCCCTGCGCGCCGCGGCGGCGGCCCGCGCGGCGCAGGAGCCGGAGCAGTCCTGACCCCCGCCGCGCGGGCGCGCGCGCACGGGCGGATCATGTGTGCCGGTGGGGACGACACCGAAGCGGGTGGAGACGGTGGCATGAGCGAGCGGATCGGGGCGCGCGTCGGGCGGCGCGCCCGTGCCGGTGACCGGGACCGGTGGCAGTACGACGGCGCGGCCGGGCGGGAGGCGGCGTGAGCGATCCCGGCTACGGCAATGGTGACCTGCCCGCCGTCTTCCCGGACTGGTCCCCCTACAAGGACCTGGAATCGGCCGCGCGGGCGTACCTGCGCGACCCGGACATCGCGCTGGAGGCGCTCGACGGCGTGCTGCGCGGCGCGTCGGTGCTCGGCTTCACGCTGGAGCGCTTCGTCAACGAGGTCAACGGGGTGTGGCAGGAGGTCGTCGTCTGCGACGGCAGTCGGCTGGTGCTCTGGCACGGCGAGGACGTCCCGCCGGGGGAGGGGCCGCCCGGCGCGATGACCTCGTCGCTGCGGGTGGTACCGCTGTCCACCGTCACCGAGGTCGGCTGCCGGCGGCGGCTCATGCGCGCCGACAACGGCACCGTACGGGTCGACAGCATCGACGTGTACCTGCTGCTCAGCTCGCTGGACGAGGCGCCGCCCAGCGACGAGGTGGTGGGCGCGCCCCGGCACGACGCGCTGCGTTTCGGCAAGACCCTCGACGACGGCGGCGCGGGGCAGATCGCCCGGCTGGAGGAGTTCGCCCGGCTGGTCGCCTCGGTCGTCGGCCGGCCGTTGCTCTGAAGGCGGACACACGACGGGCCGGGGACCACGTCCCCGGCCCGTCGCATCCGTCTCAGTCCTCGGCCTCCGGGCCGGCCACCTCGACGCCGTCGCTGCCACGCACGACGTGGATGCACTCGCCCGGGCACTCCTTCGCCGAGTCGATCACCTCGAGGCGCAGGTGCTCCGGCACGTCCACCCGGGCGCCCGGGGCCTGCCGCAGCTCGCCGTCGGGCCCCTTGACGTACGCCAGGCCGTCGACGTCGAACTCGAAGACCTCCGGCGCGTACTGCACGCAGAGCCCGTCGCCGGTGCAGAGGTCCTGATCAACCCAGACCTGCAACTGGTCGGTCGCGACGTCGGTCACGAAGCACCCCCCATGTTCTCCCGTCCCACACTCCGACGGTACCCGAACGCCCGTACCCGCCCCGCGACCAGCCCTTCGCGATCAAGCTTCGGTGACGAGCGCGTTGCTGTGGACCGAATCGGGCTCATAGCGGCTAGTGTTAGCTCAGAACGTTCAAGCCCCCCGGGGAGGTGGGACGTGGCACGCAGCGACGACGCGGACTCGCGCGCCGCACGGTGGGAAAAGGAAGCCCACGATCTCTCCACGCAGGTCGCGTTCCTGCAAGAGGAACTCGCTCTGGTGCGGCGCAAGTTGACCGAAAGCCCCCGACACGTCCGGCAGCTCGAAGAGCGGCTGGCGGCCACCCAGGCACAGTTGGCGCGGCTGACCGAGAACAACGAACGGCTCGTGAGCACCCTCAAGGAGGCTCGCGCGCAGATCGTGACGCTCAAGGAGGAGATCGACCGTCTGGCCCAGCCGCCGAGTGGCTACGGCGTCTTCCTGGCCAAGCACGACGACGGCACGGTGGACGTGTTCACCGGCGGGCGCAAGCTCCGGGTGGCCGTCTCGCCCTCGCTGGAGGTCGACGAGCTGAGCCGCGGCCAGGAGGTCCTGCTCAACGACGCGCTCAACATCGTCGACGCGTTCGGCTACGAGCGGGTCGGCGAGGTGGTGATGCTCAAGGAGATCCTGGCGGGTCCCGAGGGCGCGCCGGGTGACCGGGCGCTCGTGGTCTCGCACTCCGACGAGGAGCGGATCGTGCACCTCGCCGAGACGCTGATCGGCAGCGCGATCCGGGCCGGCGACTCGCTCATGATCGAGCCCCGCTCGGCGTACGCGTACGAGCGGATCCCGAAGAGCGAGGTCGAGGAACTGGTCCTGGAGGAGGTGCCCGACGTCAACTACGAGGACATCGGTGGCCTCCAGGCGCAGATCGAGCAGATCCGCGACGCGGTGGAGCTGCCCTTCCTGCACTCGGACCTGTTCCGCGAGCACCAGCTCCGGCCGCCGAAGGGCATCCTGCTCTACGGCCCGCCAGGCTGCGGCAAGACGCTGATCGCCAAGGCGGTGGCCAACTCGCTGGCCAAGAAGATCGCCGAGCGGGAGGGCAAGGACCGGCACACCAGCTTCTTCCTCAACATCAAGGGTCCCGAGCTGCTCAACAAGTACGTCGGTGAGACCGAGCGGCACATCCGGCTGATCTTCCAGCGGGCGCGGGAGAAGGCCGGCGAGGGCACTCCGGTGATCGTGTTCTTCGACGAGATGGACTCCGTGTTCCGCACCCGCGGCTCCGGCGTCTCCTCCGACGTGGAGAACACCATCGTCCCGCAGCTGCTCAGCGAGATCGACGGCGTCGAGGGCCTGGAGAACGTCATCGTCATCGGCGCCTCCAACCGGGAAGACATGATCGACCCGGCGATCCTGCGCCCCGGCCGGCTCGACGTGAAGATCAAGATCGAGCGGCCGGACGCCGAGGCGGCGAAGGACATCTTCTCCAAGTACATCCTCGCCGGCCTGCCGCTGCACGCCGACGACCTGGCCGAACACGACGGCGACGCCCAGGCCACCGTCGCGGCGATGATCGACGCGGTGGTCCTGCGGATGTACTCCGAGACCGAGGAGAACCGCTTCCTCGAGGTCACCTACGCCAACGGGGACAAGGAAGTCCTCTACTTCAAGGACTTCAACTCCGGCGCGATGATCCAGAACATCGTCGACCGGGGCAAGAAGATGGCCATCAAGGAGTTCCTCACCTCCGGACGCAAGGGACTGCGCCTGCAGCACCTGCTCGACGCCTGCGTCGACGAGTTCCGCGAGAACGAGGACCTGCCCAACACCACGAACCCCGACGACTGGGCCCGCATCTCCGGCAAGAAGGGCGAGCGGATCGTCTACATCCGCACGCTCGTCTCCGGCGGCAAGGGCACCGAGGCCGGACGGTCCATCGAGACCGCCAGCAACACCGGCCAATACCTGTAGTCCGGCCCTTCGACGGAGGCCCGCGGCGTACGCGCCGCGGGCCTCCGCGCGTGTCGGGGTGAGCCGCCACAACGGACCGGCGCTGCCGCGACGCCCCCTCGGCGCGTCACGCCGACTACGCTCGACATGACGGGGACCCCGAAGGCGAGCGGAGCGGGTAGGTCGATGAGCGTCAGAAGGATCATGGGCACCGAGGTCGAGTACGGCATCTCCGTGCCCGGTCAGGCCGGAGCCAACCCGATGGTCACCTCCTCGCAGGTGGTGAACGCCTACGGGGCACGGCCGGAACTCAATCGGGGCGGCCGGGCCCGTTGGGACTACGAGGAGGAGTCGCCACTGCGCGACGCCCGCGGATTCACCTACTCCGGCGCCGCGTACGACCCGGCCGAGGCGCTCGCCGACGAGGACCTCGGGCTCGCCAACGTCATACTCACGAACGGCGCCCGGCTCTACGTCGACCACGCCCACCCGGAGTACTCCACACCCGAGGTGACGAACCCGCTGGACGTGGTGCGGTGGGACAAGGCGGGGGAGCGGGTGATGGCCGAGGCGGCCCGGCGGGCCGCGACCATACCGGGCACCCAGCCGATCCACCTCTACAAGAACAACACCGACAACAAGGGCGCCAGCTACGGCGCCCACGAGAATTACCTGATGCGCCGGCAGACGCCGTTCGCCGACATCGTGGCGTACCTGACGCCGTTCTTCGTCACCCGGCAGATCGTCTGCGGCGCCGGGCGGGTCGGCATCGGCCAGGACGGCGGCCAGAGCGGTTTCCAGATCTCCCAGCGGGCCGACTTCTTCGAGGTCGAGGTGGGCCTGGAGACGACGCTCAAGCGGCCCATCATCAACACCCGGGACGAGCCGCACGCCGACGCCGACAAGTACCGCCGGCTGCACGTCATCATCGGCGACGCCAACCTCTCCGAGATCTCCACGTTCCTCAAGGTCGGCACCACCTCGCTGATCCTCGCCATGATCGAGGAGAAGGCGCTCGGCGCGGACCTGGGCATCGCCGACCCGGTGGCCGAGCTGCGGGCGGTCAGCCACGACCCGTCGCTCAAGCACCTGATGCGGATGCGCGACGGCCGCAAGCTCACCGCGCTTGACGTGCAGTGGGCGTACCTGGACCGGGTGACCTCCTTCGTGGACGACCGCTACGGCAAGGACGTCGACGCGCAGACCGCCGACGTGCTGCGCCGCTGGGAGAGCGTGCTGGACCGGCTCGGCCGGGACGCCTTCGAGTGCGCCGACGAACTGGACTGGGTGGCCAAGCTGCGGCTGCTGGAGGGCTACCGGGAGCGGGAGAAGCTCGCCTGGGGCTCGCACAAGCTGCAACTGGTCGACCTCCAGTACTCCGACGTGCGGCCGGAGAAGGGCCTCTACCACCGCCTGGTGCAGCGCGGCTCGATGAAGACGCTGCTCACCGACGAGCAGACGCGCACCGCGATGACCGAGCCGCCGGAGGACACCCGGGCCTACTTCCGGGGCCGCTGCCTGGACCGGTACGCCTCCGAGGTGGTCGCCGCGAGCTGGGACTCGGTCATCTTCGACGTGGGCCGGGAGTCGCTGGTCCGGGTGCCGATGATGGAGCCGGAGCGGGGCACGCGCGCGCACGTCGGGGAGCTGTTCGACCGCTGCGAGAGCGCCAAGGATCTGCTGGAGACGCTCACCGGCGGGTGACCATGATGCCGGAAGGCCCGCCGGGTGCCGGAAACGGGCACGCGGCGGGTCTTTCGTCGCTCCCGCGAGGTAAGTTGATCGCAGGCGATCGTGGAGGAGGCACCACCATGGCGACGCAAGAGGGTGGGCAGACCCAGTCCGGCAAGTCCCGCGAGGAGGTCGAGGAGGTCACCGCGGAGGTCAACCCCGAGGTGGCCGAGCGGCACGCCGAGATCACCGAGGACGTCGACGACCTGCTCGACGAGATCGACTCCGTCCTGGAGGAGAACGCAGAGGAGTTCGTGAGGGGATATGTGCAGAAGGGGGGTCAATAAGGCTTATGTCCGATTTGCCGGAGGCGTCGGACAAGCTTTGCCCCCAGTGCCGCCGAACGCGGCCGACGTCGGCGTTTCACCGTAATCGCCGTCGCCCGGACGGGCTGGCGTTCTACTGCACGACGGGTGCCGCTGCCCGCTCGGAGGCGAGTCGCCGCAAGCGGGGGATCGCCCCGCAGCGAAGGGCTGCCGTGCCGGTGGCGGACGGCCTCAAGTGGTGCCCCGACTGCGAACAGAGCAAGCCCGTCGACGACTTCCCGCGGACGACCAACGCCAGCGGCCGGCACAGCTACTGCAAGCCGTGCCACATGGCCCGCGGCAACGGGAGCAAGCAGCGGCTCTACGGCGGCAATCGCGGGTACCACCTGCGTCGCCGTTACGGGGTCGGGGAGAAGGAGTACCAGGAGCTCCTGGCCGAGCAAGGCCCCGATCCGGAACATCTGGACCACGATCATCGCACCGGATGGGTGCGCGGGATACTCTGCTTCAACTGCAACGGTGGTCTTGGTCAGTTCAAGGACAACCCCGACGTCCTGGCCAGGGCGATCACGTACCTGAGAGGAACCACGTGGCAGCGGGTTTTGATCCATCCGGGCGTCTTCCAGATGTGTTCACCAACGCGGGGACGTCCTCCTTCACAGCGTTCCTGAGCAAGGTGGCCCCCGAGATGCTGCCCGGCCGTCGGCCGCTGCCGCCCGGCATGGCCGCCGACATGGCGCCGCACGCGACCACCATCGTGGCCATCGCGGCCGCCGGTGGTGTGGTCATGGCCGGCGACCGGCGGGCCACGATGGGCAACCTGATCGCCCAGCGCGACATCGAGAAGGTGCACCCGGCCGACGCGTACTCGCTTGTGGGCATCGCGGGCACCGCCGGCATCGGCATCGAGCTGATGCGACTGTTCCAGGTGGAGCTGGAGCACTACGAGAAGATCGAGGGCGCGATGCTCTCGCTCGACGGCAAGGCCAACCGGCTCGCCTCGATGATCCGCGGCAACCTGGGCGCGGCCATGCAGGGCCTCGCCGTGATCCCGCTGTTCGCCGGGTTCGACCTGGCCGCGAGCGACCCGGCCCGGGCCGGGCGGATCTTCAGCTTCGACGTGACCGGCGGCCCGTACGAGGAGACCGGCTACGACGCCATCGGCTCCGGCTCGCTGTTCGCCAAGTCCGCGCTGAAGAAGCGGTTCCGGACCGGCCTGTCGGTCGAGGACGCGACGCGGCTGGCGGTCGAGGCGCTGTACGACGCGGCGGACGACGACACCGCCACCGGCGGTCCCGACCTGACCCGGCGGATCTACCCGGTGGTGATGACCGCTACCGCCGAGGGCACCCACCGGCTCACCGACGCCGAGACGGCGGCGATCGCGGAGGCCGTGGTGTCCGGCCGGATGGAGAACCCCGGCGGCTGAGTCCGCTCCGCACCGTCCACCGAGTCAGCAGTCCCGCAGAAGGAGAACCGCCGCCGTGGCCATGCAGTTCTACGCCTCGCCCGAGCAGATCATGCGCGACCGCTCCGAGCTGGCCCGTAAGGGCATCGCCCGGGGCCGCAGCGCGGTGGTCCTGAGCTACGCGGGCGGGGTGCTCTTCGTCGCCGAGAACTTGTCCAGCACGCTGCACAAGGTCAGCGAGATCTACGACCGGATCGGCTTCGCCGCGGTCGGCCGGTACAACGAGTTCGAGAACCTGCGCCGCGCGGGCGTGCGGATGGCCGACCTCAACGGGCTCAGCTACGACCGCCGGGACGTGACCGGCCTGGCGCTGGCGAACGCGTACGCGCAGACGCTGGGCGCGATCTTCACCGAGCAGTCCAAGCCGTTCGAGGTGGAGATCTGCGTGGCCGAGGTGGGCGCCACGCCCGAGGACGACTCCCTCTACCGGGTGACCTACGACGGTTCGGTGAACGACGAGCCGGGCCGGATGGCGATGGGCGGCCAGGCCGAGGCGATCAGCGGGGTGCTGAAGAACGAGCACCGGCCGGAGATGTCGCTGTCGGAGGCGGTCCGCGCCGCGATGAAGGCGCTGAGCAGCGTCGGCGGCGAGGGCGGGGCGGCCCGCACGATCGCCGCGAACCAGCTGGAGGTGGCGGTCCTGGACCGGCGCCGGGTGGGCCGTACGTTCCGGCGGATCACCGGTGCGGCACTCACCGCGCTGCTGGAGGGCGACGCCGAGGCCGACACCGCGCCGGCGCCGGGCCGGGCGAAGACGCCGGCCGCGCCGACGGAGGAGGCGAAGAAGCCGACCACGTCGGCGGGTTCGGCCGATCTGGAGGGCAACGCGGAGGACAAGCCCGCCGAGTGACGTCCGCTTGCGGACCCCGCCACCTCGCCGAGGTGGCGGGGTCTTTCGCGTACGAGGGGCGCCACCGCGCCGATCCGTGCGGGGCAGATCGCAAGCGGCGAACGTCGGCGGTGCCCATCGAGGGCTCCGGGCGGCTAATGTCTCATCATGGAGCGGCGAATCTTCGGCCTCGAAACCGAGTACGGCGTCACCTGCACCTATCGCGGGCAACGCCGACTGTCCCCCGACGAGGTCGCGCGGTACCTGTTCCGGCGGGTGGTGTCGTGGGGCCGGTCGAGCAACGTGTTCCTCCGCAACGGCGCCCGCCTCTATCTCGACGTCGGCTCGCACCCGGAGTACGCGACCCCGGAGTGCGACTCGGTGACCGACCTGGTGGCGCACGACCGGGCCGGTGAACGGATCCTGGAAGGGCTGCTCGTCGACGCGGAGAAGCGGCTGCACGACGAGGGCATCGCGGGCGAGATCTACCTGTTCAAGAACAACACCGACTCGGCCGGCAACTCGTACGGCTGCCACGAGAACTACCTGGTGTCCCGGCACGGCGAGTTCGGCCGGCTGGCCGACGTGCTCATCCCGTTCCTGGTCACCCGGCAGTTGATCTGCGGCGCGGGCAAGGTGCTGCAGACGCCGCGCGGCGCGGTCTACTGCCTGTCGCAGCGGGCCGAGCACATCTGGGAGGGTGTCTCCTCGGCGACCACCCGCAGCCGGCCGATCATCAACACCCGGGACGAGCCGCACGCGGACGCCGAGCGCTACCGGCGGCTGCACGTCATCGTCGGCGACTCGAACATGAACGAGGTCACCACACTGCTGAAGGTCGGCACGGCCGACATCGTGCTGCGGATGATCGAGGCCGGCGTGGTGATGCGCGACCTCACGCTGGAGAACCCGATCCGGGCGATCCGCGAGGTGTCGCACGACATCACCGGCCGGCGCAAGGTCCGGCTGGCCTCCGGCAAGGAGGTCTCGGCGCTGGAGATCCAGCAGGAATACCTGGCCAAGGCGACGGAGTTCGTGGAGCGCCGGGGCGGCGACCAGACCGCGAAGCGGGTGGTCGACCTGTGGGGCCGGGTGCTGCGCGCGGTCGAGACCGGCGACCTGGACCCGGTGGCGCGGGAGATCGACTGGGTCACCAAGCTGAAGCTGATCGAGCGTTACCAGCGCAAGCACGACCTGCCGCTGTCGCACCCGCGGGTGGCACAGATGGATCTGGCCTACCACGACCTGCGACGCGGCCGCGGCCTGTACGGGCTGCTGGAGCGCCGTCGCGAGGTGGACCGGGTGGCGACCGATCCGGAGATCTTCGAGGCGAAGGAGACGCCGCCGCAGACCACCCGGGCGCGGCTGCGCGGCGAGTTCATCCGGCACGCCCAGGAGAAGCGGCGGGACTTCACCGTGGACTGGGTGCACCTGAAGCTGAACGACCAGGCGCAGCGCACGGTGCTGTGCAAGGACCCGTTCCGGGCGTACGACGAGCGGGTGGAGCGCCTGATCGCGAGCATGTGATCGTCACGGGCGGCCGGTGCCCGGCACCGGCCGCCCGTCCACAGGTACGCTGGCGTCGCGATGAACACTTCCGAATCCGCCGGCGGGTCCGGCCGCGAGACGTCCTCGGACCGTGACGGCGCCGAGAAGCTCAACTGGATCGACCGCCGCCGGGAGAAGATCCGCGCCGAGATCGAACGCAACCGTCGTGGCGACTACACGGTCCCGACGTGGGTGCTGGCGGCGGCGCTGGTGCTGATCGTCGGTGGCTGGCTGGCGTTGATCCTGCTGCTCGGCTGAGTTCGGGGGCGGCTCAGTTGTACGGCATCCGGGGGAACCAGCCGAAGCCGAACATCGCCGGGACCCGGATGTCCCAGTAGATGACGGTGAAGACGCCGAGCGCGACGAGCAGCGCTCCGGTGACGGCGGCGGCGCGGCGGGGGTTGGCCATCCAGGAGAGGAAGCGTCCCCGGCTGATCGCCACGACGATGACGAAGATGGCCGTGACGAGCAGGATGTTCCCGAGGGACTGCAACGTGAACGCCAGCGCCCCGTAGAGCGGGTTGCCGGAGTCGACGGCCCAGTGGAACAGCTTGTTGAACAGCGGGTAGGGCCGGCCGACGAGGAACCCGCCGACGAGCGCGCCGATGGTGATCACCCGGGCGATGGGCCGGTGCGCGAAGACGTCCGGCACGAGCTTGAGCGCGGCGACCCCGAGGTAGGTGAGGGCGAGTCCGATGACGCCGAAGACGACCGACGACTGGATGAGGCGTACCGGAATGCCGTCGACCGTCTCGGTGGACAGCTGGGGCAGCCGGTCGCCGAGCAGCACGCCGATGATTCCGTAGCCGGCCGAGACGACGACCATGCCGAGGGCGAGCCAGCCGACCGGGCGCAGCAGGGCGCGCAGCGCGGTCCGGGTGCCGCCGGCGGGGTCGGCGTCCGAGACCTGGCTCATCGGCCCGATCGAGGCCGCCACCGCGATGTTGCAGGCGGTGAAGGTGCCGGCGAAGCCGGAGACGAACGCGAAGAGCAGCCCGGCGGCGGTGCCGGTGAGGGCGGTCTCCTTGGCGTCGTGGCCGAGCACGGTGTTCGCGACGTTGTCGCCGATGACCTTGTCGACCAGCTCGAAGGACCACAGGACGGCCAGCAGCAGGCCGGCTGCCGCGCTGATCAGGGCGAGTCGGAGGGGATGCGGCGGGCGGTGGGTGGAGATCCCGGCGTCGGGGGTCGCGTCCGGGAGCTGTCGCAGGGCCATGGGGTCGCCTCCTAACGGCGGCCAGCCGCGTTTCCCGCCCGGCTGCCTGGCACGGGCGGCGTTGACGGGTGGCCGGAGTCGAGTTCCCGGACAGTATGTGGAGGCCGTTCGGGCCCTGCTCCTTCCAACGTGCTGACTGTTTTCGGCGGCCTGCCCGGCGCCGGGGTTGACAGCACGGGGCGAAGCCGCCGCACGCGCGGGCCGCCGGCCATCTCGTCGCGAACGGCTACCGGGCGAGCTGAGGGCGGTGGGGCTCAGCCGAGCAGACGGGCCGCGTGGCGGCCGGCGGCGGCCGCGGCCAGGAAGTAGGCGTGGTCGGCGTCCAGGCCCCGGCCCATCGTGGACAGGCCGACCGGGCTGGCCCGCAGCGCCGCGTCGAGGCCGTCGGCGGGCACGGTGACGATCGTGTGCCGGCCGGCCAGCGGCGCCAGCGCCGCGGCGACCTCCGCCGCCAGGGCGGGGTCGAGGCCGTCCGGCACCACCAGCTCGGCGCGGGCCAGCGCGACCCGGCCGTACGCGGTCAGGCTGTGGTGGGAGACGCCACGGTGCCGGGACCGGGCGTCGGCGTCGGAGATGCGCAGCGAGCCGACCGGGCGCCCGCCCAGCGTGGCGACGGCGTTGACCGCCTCGCCGACGGCGACGCCGGAGAAGCCCCAGCGGGTGCCGGTGCCGAGGTTCCCGGGCCCCTGGGCGACGATCGTCAGGTCCGCGCCGAGCACGTGCCGGGCGGCGAGCAGGCCGCTGTGCAGGGTGGTGGCCTCCAGGTCGCCGCCGAACGCCTGGCCCACGCTGACCGTGCCGGCGAGGTGCCCGGACAGGCCGGCCAGGGTCCGCGAGAACCAGGCGGGCAGCGCGCCGCCGTCGGTCAGCACGTACGCCACCCGCGCGCCGGGCGCGTCGGCGCGTACCCCGGCGAGGATCGCCGGCAGCGCGGAGTGCAGGTCGGCGGTGACCACCGGCATGCCGTCGACGGTGTCGGCGGCGGCCAGCGTGTCGTGGTGCGGTGAGGCCTCCTCGTCCACGCCGAGCAGGATCGGTTGCAGCGGCGTGTAGCGGGCCTTGACCAGGTGCCCGTCGTCGCGGCTGTCGCCGGCCTGCGGCGGGTCCGGGGGCAGCCGGTCGGGCAGCGCGACGACCAGGGCGTAGCCGCCGGTGCCGAGGCCCATCAGCAGTGCGCCGGCGTTCAGCAGCACCCGGTCGCCGGGTTCGGGCTCGCCGACCAGGGCCGGGTAGGCCAGGGCGCGCATCCGGGCGCCGTCGGGCAGCTCGACGTCGAGTTCGACGGCACCGGTCCACCGCCGCCGTACCGCAGTGACCGTGCCGGACCGCCATCGCACCATGCGGTGCACGGTATCGGCCGGGGTGCGGGCGGGCCGGGGGCGGGTCAGGTGTCGCCGTCGAGCGGGCGGCCTGCCTCGTCCTGGGTGGTGCGGGCGGGCCGGCCGGCCGAGCGGGACCGGGTGGGGTCGAGGAAGACGTACGCGATCTCCGGGAAGTGCCCGGTGAGCCGGCGTTCGGCCTCGTCCGCGGCGGCCTCGATGTCGGCGCCGGTGGCGTCGTCGCGGAAGTCGACCTTGGCGGCGACGAGGATGTCGTCCGGGCCGAGGAACATGGTCATCAGCGTGTCGACCCGGTCCACCGTCGGGACGTCCGCCAGTTCCCGTTCGATGCGCTGGTGCAGCCGGTCGGACACCGAGCGGCCGACCAGCAGCGAGATGTTGCTGCGGGCCAGGATCGCGGCGACCACCAGCAGCAGCACGCCGATGAGGATGGAGGCGACGCCGTCGTACAGCTCGTCGCCGGTCAGGTGCGACAGGGTGAGCCCGCCGGCGGCGATCAGCAGGCCGATCAGCGCGGCGCGTCCTCCAGGAAGACCGCAGCGCCAGGTAGAGCAGCACCTCGGTGGTGGTGTCGGCGAGCGAGTGGGCGGCCTCGGAGAGCATCGCCGCGGAGCCGGAGATCAGGCCCGCTACCAGCTTCGCGACCGCGATGGCGAGGTTCGCCGCGCCGGCCACCACGACCGTGCCGACGCTCTCGGTCTTGACCTCCGGCTCCGCCATGCGCTCACCCTATGACCGGTCGATGTCCGACGCCGGGTGGGAAGACCCCCGCGCCGCGCCGCGCGGGTGCCCGCGCCGGACGCGCGGGCTGCTAGCGTTTGCACGTGTCCCGGACCCGTACCGAACGCCTGGTCAACCTGGTGATCTGCCTGCTGTCGACGCGACGCTTCCTGACCGCCGCGCAGATCGCCGCGACCGTGCCCGGCTACGAGCACGACCCGGACGACGCCAAGGACCACGAGGCGTTCCAGCGCAAGTTCGAGCGCGACAAGGCCGAGCTGCGTGAGCTGGGGGTGCCGCTGGAGACCGGCACGGCGAGCGTCTTCGACGCCGAGCCGGGCTACCGGATCGCGCCGCGCGCGTACGCGTTGCCCGATATTCCGCTCGAACCGGACGAGGCCGCGGCGGTGGGCATCGCGGCCCGGCTGTGGCAGCACGCCGGGCTGGCCGCCGCCGCGTCGTCCGGGCTGGCGAAGCTGCGCGCCGCCGGAATCGACGTGGATCCGCAGGCCACGCTGGGCCTGGAGCCGATGGTCACGGTCGACCCGGCGTTCGCGCCGCTCACCGCCGCCGCGCGGGACCGGCGCGAGGTCAGCTTCGACTACCGCGTGCCGGACCGGGACGCGTCCAGCCGCCGCCGGGTCCAGCCGTGGGGCGTGGTCTGCTGGCGGGGCCGGTGGTATGTCGTGGGCCACGACCTGGACCGCGCGGCGACCCGCTGCTTCCGGCTGTCCCGGGTGGTCGGCACGGTCCGGGCGACCGGCGAGCCGGGCGCCTACGAGCCGCCCGCCGGGGTCGACCTGATCAGCCACGTGGCCCGCTGGTCCGGGCCGGTGGAGCGCACCGGCCGGGCCACCGTGCTGGCCACGCCGGGCCGCGCGGCCGGGCTGCGCCGCTGGGCGGTGGAGTGCCAGGCCGGTCCGGACGGCGACCGGCTGGTGCTGCCGTACGCCGACGCCGACTACCTGGCCGGCCAGATCGTCGGGTACGGCCCGGACGTGCGCGTGCTGGAGCCACCGGAGGTGCGGGAGTCGGTCATCCAGCGGCTCAAGGAGGTGGCCGCCCGCCACGACGAGCTGGCGGTCGCCGGAGGTGCCCGGTGACCCGCCCGGCGGCCCGCGCGGGCCGTGCCTCGGCCGACCGGCTGGCCCGGCTGCTCAACCTGGTGCCCTACCTGCTGGCCCGTCCCGGCATCGAGATCGCCGAGGCGGCGCACGACCTCGGGGTGACCGAGAAGCAGCTCCGGGAGGACCTGGAACTGCTCTGGGTGTGCGGGCTGCCCGGCTACGGCCCCGGTGACCTGATCGACATGGCGTTCGACGGCGACCGGGTGACGATCACCTACGACGCCGGCATCGACCGCCCGCTGCGGCTCACCCCGGACGAGGCCCTGGCCCTGGTGGTGGCGCTGCGGATGATCGCCGAGACGCCCGGCGTGGCCAACCGCGAGGCGGTCGAGCGGGCACTCGCCAAGATCGAGAGCGCCGCCGGTGACCTGGCCGGAGCGCCGGTCGAGGTCCGCCTGCCCGGCGACACCGCCCGGGTACGCGAGCTGCGCGCCGCCGTCGAGCGCGGCCGGGCGCTGCGGATCACCTACTACACGGCGGCCCGGGACGAGACCACCGAGCGCACCATCGACCCGCTGCGGATGCTGATGGTCGGCGGCCGGGCGTACGTGGAGGCGTGGTGCCGCCGGGCCGAGGCGGTGCGGCTGTTCCGGGCCGACCGGATCGACGCGGTGACCGAGCTGCCGGAGCAGGCGGTCGTGCCGCCGCAGGCCCGCCCGCACGACCTCAGCGACGGGGTGTTCCGCCCGTCGGCCGACCTGCCGCTGATCACGCTGCGGATCGGGCGGGGCGAGCGGTGGATCACCGAATACTATCCGTGCGAGCGGGTCGAGGCCGACGGCGAGCAGTGGCTGGTGTCGTTGCGCGTCACCGACCTCGGGTGGGCCCGGCGGTTCGTGCTCGGGCTGGGCCCGGAGGTCACCGTGGTGGCCCCGGCGGAGCTGGCCGACCAGGTACGCGCCCAGGCCGTGGCCGCGCTCGACGCGTACGCCACCCCGGCCGGCAGCGCCGACCCGGCGGCGGTCGGCGGCACCCGATAGGCTGACCGCCGTGGTGATGTGGATCGTGCTCGGGGTCGTGGTGTTCGCGCTGGTCGTACTGGCCCTGGCGATCCGTCCGGTGGTGAGCCGGCTGCCGGGGCTGCGCCGTTCCGCGCTGGCCCTGCAGCGCCGGGCAGCCGAGGCGGAGTCGCTGCGCGACGCCGCCGAGCAGTTGCAGGCGCGGGCCGAGTCGCTCCAGGCGCGGGCGGTGCTCGCCCAGGAGCGGATCGAGCTGATCAAGGCCAAACGCGGCGACTGATCGACGATCGTCGGCCAGTTGAGCGCCGTTTGCGCGCTCCTGGGCGGTTCCGCGCAGAAATGCACGGTGCCGGATGGTTGACGGGACACTCCGGGTTGGCCGAAACTTCACCGATCGGGCCCGCACGAGCAGGCCCGCGGGGGTGGCAAGGCGCTGCTACGCACGTACGATGGGCGACGACCCACCCCTCACTACTACACAGAGCGACTGGAGCTTCCCATGGGTGCCCTCAAGCCGTGGCACATCGCCGTACTCGTGGTCGTGCTGATCCTGCTGTTCGGCGCGAAGCGGCTCCCCGACGCGGCCCGCTCGCTGGGCCGCTCGCTGCGGATCATCAAGGCCGAGACCAAGAGCCTGCACGACGACGACCGCGATCTCGCCGAGAAGGCCGACGCGCAGGCCGGCTACCAGCCGCTCCAGCCGCAGCAGCCGGTGCAGGGGCAGCCGTACGTCCAGGGCCAGCAGCAGTACGCCCAGCAGCCGTACGCGCCGCAGCCGCAGCAGCCCGTGGCCCCGCCGGCCGACCCGGTGCAGCGCGTCCGCGAGAACTGATCCGAGAGGGCCTCAATCACCGTGGCCTTCGGGTTGAAGAAGCGCGGCCCGAGCAACTTCGCGCGGGCCGCCGACGGCTCGATGACGCTCATGGAGCACATCCGTGAGCTGCGCAACCGGCTGTTCCGGGCGTCGCTGGCGATCCTGGTCGGCTTCGGCTTCGGCGTGTGGCTGTCCGGGCCGGTGCTGCACATCCTGCAGAAGCCCTACTGCGACCTGCCCAAGGCGCGGTTGATCGACGGCAACTGCAACTTCGTCCAGCTCGGTCCCGCCGACCTGTTCCTGCTGCAGATGAAGGTGGCCCTCTGGGTCGGCCTGATCATCGCCGCGCCGATCTGGCTCTACCAGCTCTGGGCGTTCATCGCGCCGGGCCTGCACCGGCACGAGCGGCGGTACGCGTACTTCTTCACCGCGCTGGCGGCCCCGCTGTTCGCCGCCGGCGCGGTCCTGGCGTACTTCGTCACGTCCAAAGGGCTGGAGTTCCTGCTCAACGTCTCCGGCGGCGGCGACGTCACCACCACGCTCGACATCACCCGCTACGTCGGGTTCGTCACGAACCTGATTCTGCTGTTCGGGGTGGCCTTCGAGTTCCCGTTGATCGTGCTGATGCTCAACTTCGTCGGCATGGCCAGCGCCAAGCGGCTGCTGAGCTGGTGGCGGGTGGCGGTGTTCGTGTTCTTCGCGTTCTCCGCGGTGGTCACGCCGACGCCCGACCCGTTCGGCATGACCGCGCTGGCGATCTGCCTCTGCGCGCTCTACTTCGCCGCGGTGGGGGTGGCGTTCCTCAACGACAGGCGGCGCGGTCGCGGGCGTGAGGCCTACGCCGGCATCGCCGACGACGAGGTGTCACCGCTGGACCTGTCGGACGAGCCGGTGCCCGCCGGTGGCCGGATCGAGGCGTCCGAGCCGATCGGCGTACCCGAGCCGATCGTCGCCCCGAAGCCGATCGAACGCCGCTACGACGACATGACCTGACCGATCCTGCTCACCTCCGGACGCCGTCCCCGCTCCACGGGGACGGCGTCCGCGTCTCCGCCCCTCGCCGCCCTTCCGAGGACGCCGACACCCCGCCCCGCGCCGATCTTGGACATGGCGCCCCTCGGATGCCGGAAATCCGCACTTTGCCCGGGCCGAAACTGCAAGATCGCCGGGGCGCGGGCCGGGGGCGCGGGCCGGGGCCGGTCAGGTTAGGCGGTGGGCTGTTTCGGGGCGGGGTGGGGGGACGGCGTCGGGGTGCAGGATCGCGGCTATCGTCTCGGCGCCGTCGACCAGGCGCGGGCCGGCGCGCACGATCAGACCGTCCGCGTCCAGCGCCCACACCTGCGCGTCCGGGAAGTGCCCGGCCACCGCGGCGGCCTGCTCGGCCGCGCCGTCGAGGCGGAACCCGCACGGCGCGACCAGCACCACCTCGGGGCGGGCGGCCCGCAGGGCCTCCCAGGTGGTCGGCGCGGACCGGGCGCCCCGGTGGGTGGCGACCGGCTCGCCGCCGGCGACGTCGACCAGGTCCGGGATCCAGTGCCCGGCGCCGAACGGCGGGTCCACCCATTCGACCACCGCGACCCGCCGCCGGGGCCGGCCCGCCACCGCCGCGCCGACCGCCGCGAGCCGGGCACGCAGGCCGTCGACCAGGGCCTCCGCGCGATCCGGCACCCGGGCCGCCGCGCCCACCGCGCGGATCGACTCCAGCACGTCGTCGAGGGTGTACGGGTCGAGCGACAGCACGTCGGCCCGGCACCCCAGGTGCTCCACGGCGTCGGCGACCCGGCCCGAGGGGAGCGCGCAGACGCGGCACAGGTCCTGGGTGAGGATCAGGTCCGGGTCCAGCCCGGCGAGCGCGCCGGCGTGCAGCGTGTAGAGGTCGGCACCGGCCGCTACCTGCGCCCGGACGTACGCGTCGATGTCGCCGGGACTCATGCCCCGGGTGTCCCGGCCGCCGACGACCACAGTGGTGCCCGACCGGTACGACGCGGGCACCTCGCACTCGAACGTGACACCGACGAGGTCGTCGCCGAGGCCGAGCGCGTACACGATCTCGGTGGCGGAGGGGAGCAGGGAGACCAGCCGCATGCCGTCATCATGCCCGCACGCTCCACGGCGGGTCCGGGCGGACATCGGACCGCCCTCGGGCCTTGCCGGGACGCCGTGCCCGCTTAGACTCTGCTGACTCCGCCGAGCCCCCCGGGCGGTGTGCCGGGGTGCGTCGGCGCCCCGTTCCGGTCAGCCCGCCTGACCTGCGCTCCGGAGAACCCGATGAAGAGCCGTACCGCCGCCGTCCTGACCGTCCTCTGCGCGGCCACCGCGCTCACCGCCTGTGGTGACGACGAGCCCGCGCCGAAAGGCCAGCAGGTGCCGGTGACCGCCACCGACACCAGCTGCGAGGTCACCACCACGCTGTTCACCCCGGGCACCGTCACCTTCACCGTGACCAACCGGGGTCAGCAGGCCACCGGCGTCTACGTGTACGGCCGGGAGGGCGACGCCTTCACGAAGGTGATCGCCGAGGTCGCGGACGTGCCGGCCGGCCGCACCGGCGACCTGCGCGCCTCGCTGCAGACCGGCACGTACGAGGTGGCCTGCAAGCCCGGCCGGCAGGGCGACGGCGTCCGGACCAAGATCACTGTCTCCGACGACGGCAACCTGGCCAGCGCCGCCGCCGAGGTGGCCTACGACAGGTCGGTGGCGATCGAGCTGACCGACGACGCGATCAGCGGCGTGGACGCCCTGATCGCCGAGCCCGGCGAGAAGCTCGCGTTCAAGGTGACGAACAAGACCGCCGGGGCCCGGACGCTGTACGTGCTCAACCCCGACGGCAAGCGGGTCGCCGAGATGAAGGCGGAGGCCAACGGCACTGCCGAGACGGTGGTGACGCTCGGCGCGGCGGGGGACTGGTCGCTGAAGGTCAAGGGCGACGGCGTGCCTTCGGTGAGCAAGCGGCTGGTGGTGCGCTGACGCGAGAGGCGTCGATCCGAAGCCGGTCGATCCGGGTGCATCCACCGGGGACGGTCCGGGCGAAGCAATGGTCGTGACGACAGTCACGGACCTGGTCGCTTCGACGAAAGGCTCCCCGATGAACATCGCTCGTCTCGCCGCCCGGCTGGCCGTGGGCGCCACCGCGGCGGCGGTGGCCACCACCGCCGTCGCCGTGCCCGCCCAGGCCGGCGCCAAGCAGCCGGGCACCCGGTCGCTGGCCGCGGTGCTCACCGCCGACAAGAGCGGCTTCGACCGCAACTCGCGGGACTTCGACGTCCTCACCAAGGCGGTCCTGACGGTGCTGCAGGCCAAGCCGGACTCGCCGGTGAAGGTGCTCACCGACGGCACTGTCGCGCTGACCGCGTTCGTGCCGAACGACTACGCGTTCCGGGAGCTGGTCCGGGACATCACCGCCGCGAGGAAGCTGCCCGGCGAGAAGGCCGCCTTCGACGCGGTGGCCGGCCTGGGCGTGGACACCGTGGAGGACGTCCTGCTCTACCACGTCGTGCCCGGCGCGACGATCGACCGGAAGGCGGCGCTGAAGGCCGACGGCGCGGACCTGACCACCGCGCTCGGCGCGACCGTCGAGGTGGACGTGAAGCGCTGCTGGTACGGCCGCGAGGTGCGCCTGGTCGACGCCGACACCAGCGACCGCAACGCCAAGGTGGTGCGGTACGACATCAACAAGGGCAACAAGCAGATCGCGCACGCGGTGGACCGGGTGCTGCGCCCGATCGACCTGCCCTGAGCCACCCCCGCCACGGCGCCCGGCACCCCCTGCCGGGCGCCGTCGGCGTGTGCCCCCGTTCGCGGCGTGACCTGGCTCTGGTGGGCGGCGCGAGCCGTGCCGTACGGTGCTCGCCGTGACCGCGCACGACCATGTCCCGCCCGGCCCCGTCGCCGTGCTCGCCAACCCGACCGCCGGCCGGGGGCGGCACCGCGGTCTGCTGCCCGGGATCCTGGAGCGCCTCGCCGCAGTGGGCCGCCCGGTCGAGCTGCTGCGCGCGCGTACCGCCGAGGAGGCGGAGGCGGCGTGCCACGCCGCTGTCGCCGGCGGCGCCGGGGCGCTCGTCGCGGTGGGCGGCGACGGCACCGTGCACCGGGCGATGCAGGCGGTCGCCGGCACGGCGGTGCCGTTCGGGCCGGTCCCGGCGGGCACCGGCAACGACTTCGCGGTGGAGACCGGTTTCCCGGCCGACCCGGCCGCCGCGGTCGAGGTGATCACCGAGGCGCTCGCCGCCGGCCGGTCCCGCCCGGTCGACCTGGCGCGGCTGTCCCGGCCCGGCGCCGCCGACCGCTGGTTCGGCGCGGTGCTCGCGGCCGGCTTCGACGCGATCGTCAACGAACGCGCCAACCGGATGCGCTGGCCGCGCGGGCCCCGCCGGTACGACCTGGCGATAGTGGTGGAGCTGGCCCGGCTGCGGCCACGCCGCTACCGGCTGGTCCTCGACGGGGTGGCGCAGGAGGTGGACGCCGTGCTGATCGCTGTGGGCAACACGGCCAGCTACGGCGGCGGAATGCGGATCTGCCCGCACGCCGACCCGCACGACGGCCTGCTGGACGTGGTGGTCGGCGGCCGCTTCGACAGGCGCACGCTGATGCGGGTCAAGCCGCAGATCTACCGGGGCACCCATGTCACGCATCCGCTGGCGCGCGTCTACCGGGCGCGGACGGTGGAGCTGGCCGCCGACGGCATCACCACGTACGCCGACGGGGAGCGCGCCTTCGACCTGCCGGTGACCGTCAGCGCCGTGCCGGCCGCGCTGCGTCTGCTGCGCTGACCGCCGGGTCCGGCGCGGTGACCGGGTCCGGCGGCGCGGCTGGTGGTGGGGCGGCGGCGCGGACCGCGCCGGCGCTCGCGGCGACCACGAGCGCGATGGCGAGCACCTCGACCGGGTGCAGCGCCTGGCCGAGCACCAGCCAGCCGGCCACCGCGGCGATCGCCGGGCCGAGGCTCATCATGACCGCGAACGTCGCCGTGGGCAGCCGCCGCAGTGCCGCCAGTTCCAGGCTGTACGGCAGCACCGAGGCGAGCAGCGCCAGCGCGGTCCCGAGCCCCAGCACCGCCGGGTCGGCGAGCCGCCCGCCCGCGTCGGCCAGCCCGAACGGCAGCGTGAGCAGGGCGGCGAAGGTCAGCGCGAGGGCCAGCCCGTCGGCGCCGGGGAACCGCGCGCCGATCCGCGCCGAGCAGACGATGTACGCGGCCCACATGGCACCCGCGGTCAGCGCCAGCGCCGCGCCGGCCGGGTCGAGCCGGTCGAACCCGCCCTGCCCGAGCAGCGCCACCCCGCCCAGCGCCAGCGCGGCCCAGAACCAGGCCGCCGCCCGGCGCGCCCCGAACACGGACAGCGCCAGCGGGCCGAGCACCTCGAGGGTGACGGCCGGACCGAGCGGGATCCGTTCGATCGCCTGGTAGAAGATCGAGTTCATGCCGGCCAGGGCCAGCCCGAACGCGACCACGGCGGCCCAGTCGCGGCGTCCGTACCCGCGTAGTCGTGGGCGGCACACCACGAGCATCACCAGCGCGCCGATGGTCAGCCGCAGCGTCACCGCCCCGGCCACCCCGGTGCGCGGGAACAGCAGCGCGGCCAGCGCGGAGCCGAACTGCACCGACAGCGCCCCGCCGAGCACCAGCGCGACCCCGCCGAGCCGCCCCGGCGCGCGCGACGGCAAGGGGAGGGCACCGGACATGTCCCCGACGGTAGCCGGTCCGCCGCGATGCCCTTCCGCCGCCGGTGGGTCGGCGCTCAGCCGGCTCCAGCCAGGTCGAGCACCGAGCCGAGCCCGTTCGGGCGGCCCGCGTCGGCGCAGGGCAGCACCAGCACCCCGCACCCGGCCGCCACCGCGCCCGCGTCGGCCGGTGTGTCGCCCACCATGAGCGTGCGCTCCGGGTCGACGCCGAGCATCCCGCAGGCGCGCAGGAAGATGCCCGGGTCCGGCTTGCAGCGCCCCACCTCGTACGACAGCGCGTACGCGTCGACGAGCGCGTCGAGATCCCAGGCGGCGAAGAGCGGCCGCAGGTCGAAACCGATGTTGCTGACCACCGCCACCTTCACCCCGGCGGACCGAAGGGCGCCGAGCACCGGTGCGGTGTCCGGGTACGGCACCCAGCCCTCGGGCACCAGCACCCGCTCGTAGAGCGCGTCGGCGAACCCGTCGATGCCGGTGTCCACGGTCTCGGCCAGCCCGGTGTACGCGCCCCGGTGGGCGTGCGGGTAGAGATCGCGGTCGGCCCACAGCTCGGCCAGCCGGGGCGGCACCCGGGCCGGCAGCGGGCCGCCCGCGCGCCCGGCGGTGAGCAGCCGGTCGGCGAGCGAGGTGGCCCGGATCCGGTCCAGCTCGACCCCGCAGGCGGACGCTGCGGCGAGCACCCAGGCCAGCGGCTCCTCGACCTGGGCGAGGGTGCCGTGGAAGTCGAAGAGCACCGCCTCCACGGGCCGGCGGGACGGGCTCGCGCGGACGGCGTCGTCGGCGCCGCTCGAGACGTGGGGCAGTTCGGTACGGTCCGGCACGTCGTGCACCCTACCTACCCGCTCTGACCGTCCTGCCGGACGGCCTTGACCGGTACTCGTCGGCCGTACCGATTAATCTTGGTGCCATGTCGAGCCCCGCCGAGCGGTACGCCGCGGCGCGCCGCCGGGCCGCGCAGGCCTCCGCCTTCCCGGCCCTGGACGAATTCTCCCTGGATCTCGGGTTCGATCTCGACGACTTCCAGCGCGAGGCGTGCGAGGCGCTGGAGCGGGGCAGCGGCGTGCTGGTCTGCGCGCCCACCGGAGCCGGCAAGACGGTGGTGGGCGAGTTCGCGGTGCACCTGGCGCTGCGCGGCCGGCCCGGCGGCGACGCGCCCGCGACGCGGCGCAAGTGCTTCTACACCACGCCGATCAAGGCGCTGTCCAACCAGAAGTACCACGACCTGGTGGACCGCTACGGCGCCGAGCACGTCGGCCTGCTCACCGGCGACAACGCGATAAACGGCGACGCGCCGGTGGTGGTGATGACCACCGAGGTACTGCGCAACATGCTCTACGCCGGCTCGGCGACGCTCGAAGGCCTGGCGTACGTGGTGATGGACGAGGTCCACTACCTGGCCGACCGGTTCCGCGGCGGGGTCTGGGAAGAGGTGATCATCCACCTGCCCGAGTCGGTCACGCTGGTGTCGCTGTCGGCCACCGTCTCCAACGCCGAGGAGTTCGCCGACTGGCTGGTCACCGTGCGCGGCGAGACCGCGGTGGTGGTCTCCGAGCACCGCCCGGTGCCGCTGTGGCAGCACATGCTCGTCGGCAAGCGGATGTTCGACCTGTTCCACGACGCCGACGCGGCCCGCAAGCACGACGTGCACCCCGAGCTGCTGCGCTACACCCGCGACACGATGCGCCGCCTGGAGCTGGGCGAGGGCCGCAGCGCCGGCCCCGGCGGCGGGCGGCGCGGCCCGCGCTGGCGCGGCCCGATGCGCCCGGACATCGTCGACCGGCTCGACCGGGAGGGGCTGCTGCCGGCCATCCTGTTCATCTTCAGCCGGGCCGGCTGCGACGCCGCCGTGCAGCAGTGCCTCGCGGCCGGGCTGCGCCTGACCTCCCCGGAGGAGCGCGCCGAGATCCGCCGGGTGGTGGAGTCCCGGGTCACCGCCATCCCGGGCGAGGACCTGTCCGTGCTCGGCTACTGGGAGTGGCTGGACGGGCTGGAGCGGGGCCTGGCCGCGCACCACGCCGGCATGCTCCCGGCGTTCAAGGAGGTGGTCGAGGAGCTGTTCGTCCGTGGGCTGGTCAAGGCCGTCTTCGCCACCGAGACGCTCGCGCTGGGCATCAACATGCCGGCCCGCTGCGTGGTGCTGGAACGCCTGGTGAAGTTCAACGGCGAGGCACACGTCGACCTCACCCCCGGGGAGTACACGCAGCTCACCGGCCGGGCCGGGCGCCGGGGCATCGATGTGGAGGGCCACGCGGTGGTGGTCTGGTCGCCGGAGACCGACCCCCGGCACGTCGCCGGGCTCGCGTCCACCCGCACCTACCCGCTGCGTTCCAGCTTCCGGCCCTCGTACAACATGGCAGTCAACCTGGTCGGCAGCGTCGGCGCGGCGCCGGCCCGGGAGCTGCTGGAGTCCTCGTTCGCGCAGTTCCAGGCCGACCGGTCGGTGGTCGGCCTGGCCCGGCAGGTGCAGCGCAACACCGAGACGATCGAGGCGTACGGCGCGGAGGCCGCCTGCCACCACGGCGATTTCGACGAGTACTTCGCGCTGCGGGTGGCGATCGCCGACCGGGAACGGGCCATCGCCCGGCAGGGGCAGAGCCAGCGCAAGGCGGCGGCGGTCGCCTCGCTGGAGCGGTTGCGGGTCGGTGATGTGATCCGGGTGCCGTCCGGGCGGCGGGCCGGCCTGGCGGTGGTGCTGGACCCGGCCACCGGCGGGTTCGGCGAGCCCCGGCCGCTGGTGCTCACCCAGGACCGCTGGGCCGGGCGGGTCACCCCCGGGGACTTCACCACCCCGGCCGAGGTGCTCACCCGGATCCGGGTGCCGAAGCACTTCAACCACCGCTCGCCGGCGGCCCGGCGGGACCTGGCCGCGGCGGTCAGCGGCACCGGCCTGGATCGGCACGGCGGGCGGCGGGGCGGCCGGTCCCGTCAGGCGGTGGGGGAGGACCACCGGCTCAGCCAGCTGCGCGTCGAGCTGCGCGCGCACCCGTGCCACGCCTGCCCGGACCGGGAGGAACACGCCCGCTGGGCGGAGCGGCGGCGCCGGCTGGAACGCGACACCGAGGAGCTGCGCGAGCGGGTGTCCGGGCGGACCGGCTCGCTGGCCCGTACCTTCGACCGGATCGTCGCGTTGCTGACCGCGCGCGGCTACCTGGCCGCCGACGGCGAGGTCACCGACGCCGGGCGGATGCTGGCCCGGATCTGGACGGAGGCCGACCTGCTGGTGGCCGAGTGCCTGCGCCGCCGGGTGTGGGACGGCCTGTCCCCGGCCGAGCTGGCCGCCGCCGTGTCCGTGGTGGTGTTCGAGGCCCGGCGGGACTTCGACGAGCGGGCGTCGCTGCCGCGCGGCGCGGTGGCCGACGCGGTCGACGAGACGCTGAAGCTGTGGGGCGACATCGAGGCGGACGAGGCGGCGCGCGGCCTGGCCGTGACCCGGGAGCCGGATCTCGGCTTCGCCTGGCCGATCTACCGGTGGGCGCGGGGCGAGGTGCTGGCGAAGGTGCTGGCGAGCGGCCACCAGATCGACGGGGAGATGCCGGCGGGGGACTTCGTCCGCTGGGCGCGCCAGGTGGTCGACCTGCTCGGCCAGGTCGCCGACTCGGGTGGCGCCTCGGCCGAGCTGCGCGGCACCGCCCGGCAGGCCATCGCGGCGGTCAACCGGGGCGTGCTGGCCTACCACGCCTCGGCCTAACGATCACTTTCGGTCACCGGTTGCCGGAAACCGACGCACCGCTGCGTCACCGCGTCGCCACCACGCGAATTGTCGGGGGGCCGACGTGCGCCCTGACCAGGTACTGCCCGATCATTGCCCGGGAGCGCCGTGGCTTCGCGCTCGTGGGCGGATGTGAGGGAAGGGCTCGTGGGCGAGATCAATCACTTCGAGTACGGGTGGATCACACCCGCGCTCAGCTACGCGTTGTCGGTGCTCGGTTCGGCGCTCGGGCTGGTCTGCGCCGGGCGGATCCGGACCGCCACCAGCGGCGGCCAGCGCGTCTGGTGGGGCCTGCTCGCCGCGTGGGCGCTGGGTGGCACCGCCATCTGGGCCATGCACTTCATGGCGATGCTCGGGTTCGCCGTCGGCGGCACCCGGATCCGCTACGACGTGCCGCTGACGGCCGCCAGCACGGCGATCGCGGTCGCGTCGGTCGGCATCGGGCTGTGGATCGTGGGCACTGGCCGGCTCGCCGCGCCCCGGCTGCTGGCCGGCGGATTCTTCACCGGCGCCGGGGTGGCCGCCATGCACTACACCGGCATGGCCGCGATGCGCCTGGACGGCTCGTTCGGCTACGACCCGCTGCGGGTGACGTTGTCCGTGGTCATCGCGATCGTGGCCGCCACCGTGGCGCTCTGGCTGGCGATGACCGTGCGGCGGGCGCTCGCCATCGGCGCCTCGGCGCTGGTCATGGGCATCGCTGTCAACGGCATGCACTTCACCGGCATGAGCGCCCTTTCGGTGCACCTGCACGAGAGCCGCGGCCCGGCCTCCGGCACCGAGGTGAGCGGCCTGCTGGTGCCGATCGTGCTGGCGGTGGTCTTCGGTGTGGTCGGGCTGGTCTACGCGCTGCTCGCCGCGCCGTCGGACGACGACCGCGCCGGTCTGGCGTACGTCAGCTCGCGGCTCGGCGAGGAGCCGCGGACCGCCCCGGCCGAACCGGCGCCGGACCCGGTCGGCCTGCGCGCCCGCTCGACGCTGGCGCAGCCCGGCGCCCAGTTCCCGACCCGCCGGAACACCGACCGCCCTTCCTGATCAACTGATCACTGTCGGTCGCCAGCTAGTGCGTCCACCAGGCGGCGGCACGAGCCGGCCAGGTTCCAGCGCTGGGCCAGCTCCAGCAGCCGGTCCGGGTCGGCGGGGGCCGTCGGCAGCGTCGGGTCCAGCTCGGGCAGCGGCACGTCGGTGGCGACCCGGACCACCTTCGGCGCCACGGCCAGGTAGTCACGGGCGGCGTCGAGCTTGGCCCGCAGGCCGGGGGCGAAACCGGAGCGCGGGTCGTCGAGCGCGGCCAGGATGCCGTCCAGCCCGCCGTAGCGGTCGATCAGCCGGGCCGCGGTCTTCTCGCCGACCCCGGCCACACCCGGCAGCCCGTCGCTGGGGTCGCCGCGCAGCGCCGCGAAGTCGGCGTACCGGTCGGCCGGCACGCCGTAGCGGGTGCGGACCGCCGCGTCGTCGCAGTCGTCCAGCTTGGCCACGCCGCGGCCCACGTAGAGCAGGCGCACCGGATGCGCGTCGTCGACGAGCTGGAACAGGTCGCGGTCGCCGGAGACCACCTCGACCGGGCCCGGCTGGGTCACCGCGAGTGTGCCGAGCACGTCGTCGGCCTCGTAGCCGGTCGCGCCCACGACCGGGATGCCGAGCGCGTCCAGCACCTCCAGGATCATCGGCACCTGCGGGGACAGCGTGTCCGGCACGACCTCGCCGCCCTCGGGCGCGACCCGGTGCGCCTTGTACGACGGCAGCAGCTCCACCCGCCACGCCGGGCGCCAGTCGTGGTCCATCGCGCAGATCATCCGGTCGGGCCGGCGGGTGCGCACGAGCTGGGCGAGCATGTCGAGGAAGCCGCGTACGGCGTTCACCGGCTGGCCGTCGCCGGTCCTGGCGGCCGACTCGGGGATGCCGAAGTAGGCGCGGAAGTAGAGGCTGGGGGAGTCGATCAGGAGGATCGGCTGTCGGTGTGCCACGCCGGCAAGCCTTCCACAGCCCTGTGACGAGATGGGGGAGGCGACCGCCGGGCGGGGAAACCCGGGGGCGCGCGGGGCCCGCGGTGCGCAGACTGGCGGGGTGAGCTTCGTACCCGGCCTGACCCTGGCCCGCCGGTTCCACGACGAGGTGGTGGGTCCGCTGCTGGCGCGGCGGCTGCCCGGCCTGCCGTACTCCGCCGGCCTGCTCGACGGCGGTTCCGAGCTGCTCGGCCTCGACACGCCGCGCTCGACCGACCACGACTGGGGCCCGCGTACCCAGGTCTTCGTGGCGGACGCGCACGACGTGGCACAGGTACGGGCGGTGCTCGACGCGGAGTTGCCGGCGCGGTTCCTCGGCTGGCCGACCCGGTACGCCGGCGGGCCGGAAGCGCGGCTCGGCACGGTCCACGCCGACGGCGCCCGGCACGGCGTGAGCGTGGACGAGCTGGGCGGATGGCTGCGGGAGCGGCTGGGCACCGACCCGCGCGCCGGGCTGACGACCGCCGACTGGCTGGCGACACCGACGCAGCGGCTGGCGGAGCTGACCGGGGGAGCGGTGTTCCACGACGGGCTCGACGGCGCGCTCACCGCCGTCCGGGCCCGGCTCGCCTGGTATCCGGACGACGTGTGGCGGCACGTGCTGGCGTCCGGCTGGCAGCGGGTCGCGCAGGCCGAGCACCTGGCCGGCCGGTGTGCCGAGGTCGGCGACGACCTGGGCAGCCGGGTCGTGGTCGCCGGACTGGCCCGGGATCTGATGCGCCTCGGCCTGCTGTTGCACCGGCGCTGGCCGCCGTACGCGAAATGGCTCGGCACGGTGTTCGCGGCGCTGCCGGCCGCGACGCCGGTGGTGGACGGGCTCGGCGCCGCGCTCGGCCCGGGTGACTGGGCGGCCCGGGAGCCCGGCCTGGTGGGGGCGCTGGAGACGGTGGCCGGCTGGACCAACGACGCCGCGCTGGCGCCGCCGGTGGACCCGGCCGCCCGGCCGTTCCACGACCGGCCGTTCCTGGTGCTGCACGCCGGCCGGTTCGTCGAGGCGCTGCGCGCCGCGATCACCGACCCGCAGCTGCGCGACCGGCCGCCGGTGGGGGCGGTGGACCAGTACGTGGACAATGTGGACGTGCTCACCCGCCCGGACCGGGCGCGCCGGGTGGCCGCTGCGGTTGTCCGCCCGCCGGTCGGGGCCTAGAATCCGATTCGGGTCGCATCGATCCGCGACTGTCTATCTCGTCTCCGAGGGTCCGGGCCGCCCGTCGCAGGCGCCTCGCCGGCGAGAACGCTGCCACCTGCGGCGTTCCCACCACCGAGGAGAACACATGCTGTCCAGAATGAGCAGACTCCGGCTGCTCGGCGCGGCGCTGGCCGCCGCCGGGCTCGCCGCCGGGGCGGCGCTCGCCCTACCGGGGCCGGCCTCGGCCGCCGCGCTGACCGAGGTGACGAACTTCGGCACCAACCCGAGCAACCTGCGCATGTACCTGTACGTACCGGACACCGTCGCGGCCCGCCCCGGGCTGCTCGTGGTGAACCACTACTGCACCGGCAGCGGCCCGGCCATGTACTCCGGCACCCAGTTCGCGGCGCTCGCCGACCGGTACGGCTACATCGTGGTCTACCCGTCGGTGACCCGCAGCAGCAAGTGCTTCGACGTCTCCTCGCCGCAGGCGCTGCGCCGCGACGGCGGCAGCGACCCGGTGGGCATCAAGTCGATGGTGGACTACGTGCGGCAGCGCTACCCGGTCGACTCGCAGCGGATCTTCACTACCGGCACGTCGTCCGGCGCGATGATGACGAACGTGCTGCTCGGCGACTACCCGGACGTGTTCCGCGCCGGTGCCGCGTTTGCCGGTGTGCCGTTCGGCTGCTTCGCCACCACGAACGGCTCCGAGTGGAACAGCGAGTGCGCCAACGGCCAGGTGCTGAAGACCCCGCAGCAGTGGGGTGACCTGGTGCGCAACGCCTACCCCGGCTACACCGGCCCGCGCCCGCGGATGCAGCTCTGGCACGGCACGAACGACGAGACGCTGCGCTACCCGAACTTCGGCGAGGAGATCGACCAGTGGACCAACGTGAACGGGCTGAGCCAGACGCCCGCGTACACGGACAGTCCGCAGCCCGGCTACACCCGCACCCGCTACGGCGGCACCGGCGGGACCGCGACTGTCGAGGCGATCAGCATGCAGGGCGTCACGCACAACCTGCCGGTCGACGCGGCCCAGGCCATCCGCTTCTTCGGCCTGGACTCCACCGCGCCCCCGACCACCGCGCCCCCGACCACCGCGCCCCCGACCACCGCGCCCCCGACCACCGCGCCCCCGACCACCGCGCCCCCGACCACCGCGCCCCCGACCACGGCGCCGCCGACCACCGCGCCACCGACCACGCCGCCGCCGTCGGGCGCCTGCCGGATCGGGTACGTGGTGAACGCCTGGAACAACGGGCTGACCGCCGCGGTGACGATCACCAACACGTCCACCACCGCGCTCAACGGCTGGACCCTCGCGTTCACGCTGCCGGGCGGCCAGACGATCACCGGCGGCTGGAACGCCACGTACAGCCCGTCCAGCGGCGCGGTGACCGCCCGCAACGTGTCCTACAACGCGTCGATCCCGCCGGGCGGCTCGGTGGACATCGGCTTCCAGGCCACCCACACCGGCAACACCGGTAGACCCGGATCGTTCATCCTCAACGGCAATCCCTGCACGAGCGCCTGACCATCAGCGCCGGCACGCCGGGACGGTGGGCATCCCGAGTGATGCCCGCCGTCCCGGCGAACCCGGGCGCCGGCCCGCTCAGCGGGTCCGGGCCGCGGACGTGCGCGACGACGTCGTGACGGCGGCCGGGACACCGTCCACAGCGGAGCGCCCGGTCAGCCGGGCGAGGGCGGAGGCGACCAGCGGCCGGTAGATCCGTACCGAGTCGGCGAGCGCGGAGAAGTGCGAACCCGAGTTGTCGCCGTGGTAATGGGTGGCGATCTCCACCTGCTCGACCGGCAGTCCGGCGCGCGCCAGCCGCAGCAGCACCGTCATCTCGTACTCGAACCGGTCGCCGGGGAGCGTGCCGAGCCAGCCGAGCAGGGCCGCCGGGTAGGCACGCAGGCCGGTCTGGGTGTCGCGCACGTCCCGGCCGGTCGCCAGCCGGAACGCCACCCGCGTCGCCGCGTTGCCGAACCGGCTGCGCGCCGGGACCTCACCCTCGAATTCGCGTACGCCAAGCGTCGGCGCTCCGGTGACGCGCATCCGCTCCGCCACCCGGCACACGTCGGGCACGCTGTGCTGGCCGTCGGCGTCCACACACACCACGTCCCGTCCCGGGTGACGCGTCGCGGCGTACCGGAAGCCGGTGCGCAGCACCACGCCCTTGCCCCGGTTGACCCGGCGGCGCAGCACCGTCGCGCCCCGGGCGCGGGCCGCGCGCAACACGGCGTCGGCGGCCGGGCCGCTGCCGTCGTCGACGACGAGCACGTCCGCGCCGGGCAGCGCGTCCTTCAGGTCGCCGACCAGCGGTGGCAGCCGGTCGCCCGGTCGGTACACCGGCACGAGCACGATCACGGGGCCTCCCGGGGGTGGTCTCGCCCGCCGGCACGGCCCGCCGGGTCGATCGAGGACGGTCGTACCCCTGGCGTGCTCGCGTGAATCACCGTCGGGGTGTGAGGCGTCCGATCCGGTCGGCGGCGCGGGTCAGCGCCCGCTCGCGGCGCAGCGACGCCTCCGGGGTACGCACACCCAGGAAGCCGATCCGGCTGAACGCCCGGGCGGCCCGCTCCCGCCGCACGGGCACCGGATCGGGCGCGGTCACCGGCACGTCGGTCAGCGCCGGGCCGGACAGGCCGAGCACGCGCGCGGCGAGCAGCCGGACGCGCGGCAGGTGCCACGGGTGGGAGACCAGCCCGAGCGGGCGCCGCGCGGTGAACTCCGCCCCGCCCAGCAACCCGTCCTGGACGGTGTGCGCCAGGTTCTGCACAGTGGTGCGGGAGCGGGTCTCGGCCGCCGACCGGGCGTACGCGTCGAGCCCGGCCTCGCGCGCCAGCGCCCGCATCAGCTCGGCCTCGCGGAAGCCGGGCGGCGGGGCCGGCGTGCCGGTCGGGCCGTGCGGCCAGCCGCCGGTGAACACCACCCGCGCGTCCGGCGCGCGCCGGAACGCCTCGGCGTGTGCCCGGACGTAGGCCACCGCGGCCTCGGTGCGCGCGACGCTCTCCGCGGTGAGCCGGTAGCCGCCGTCGCCGGTCACCACTCCACGGCCGAAGACCAGCAGCACTGTGGCGGGAGGCGTCATCCCTTCACGGTACGGCGCGGATCACTCGTCGTCCGGCGGCCAGGGCGGCGTGCCGACGCCGGTGATGCGGACGCCGCCCCACGGGTCCACCTCGGTCAGCCGGGCCCGGGTGGCCCGTTCGCCGATCCGGACCTCCACGTCGCGGCGGCCGGAGCGCAGCAGCCGGACCAGGCGCGGCTCCGGCTCCACCCGCCCGGCCCAGTGGTAGCGACCGTCGACCGGCTCGAACCGTCCACCGGCGTGCAGCCGTACCGTGGTGCCGGCGATCTCGGCCGTGCCCTCCCACGTCATCTGTCGATCCGTTCGTGCGCGCGGGTCAGCTCCGGCGGCAGGTCCGCGCCGCGCCGGACCCCCTCGATGCCGCTCCACAGCAGCGTGGTCAGGTATTCGGTGAGCGCGGCCCGGTGGATCGGCTGCCCGTGCGTGGTCCACCAGTCGCCGACCGCCTGGACGAACCCGACCAGCCCGTACGCCCACGGCTCGGCCGGGCCGGCGTCGAGGCCGAGCGCGCGCAGCCGGTCGCCGATGACCCGGGCCAGCCCGGTCGCGACCTGCCGGCTGGTGCCGGTGACCACCTGCTGGATGCCGGGGTGCCCGGACTCGTGCACGAGGAACCGGTAGAGCGAGGGCTCGAACTCCACCACGCTCAGGTACGCGTCGATTGTCGCCTCGACCAGCGCCCGCTCCTCGCGTACCTGCTCCACGGCGGGCGCGATGGCGGCCACCACGCGTTCCGCGACCACCTCGCTGACCGCGAGCCAGAGCTGGGCCTTGTCGGCGAAGTAGCGGTAGAGCACCGGTTTGCTGACCCCGGCGGTGGCGGCGACCTGGTCCATGTCGACGGTCGGGCCGTGCCGCAGCAGCGCCTGCACGGCGGCCGCGATCAGTTCCTGCCGCCGCTGTTCGCGGTGGTCGGCCCAGCGGTCGCGCCGCCCGCCGGGGCGGGGCGCGGCCGGCTCCCCGGCGGAGTCGGGGCCATTGACATCGGTGGTGGTGCGTCGCATGCTACCACTCGTAACAGTTACTCGAAGTTACGTCAATATGGAGGGGTCATGGAGCGGACGACGGCCGGATTCCCCCGCGAGGCGGTCGCCGATCGACTGCTCTCCGCCTCGGTGCGCACCAGCTACGACCCCGTGGTCGACATCGACTGGTCGGCGCCGCCGGTGCCCGGCGCGTACTGGCTGCCGCCGTCGCGCAGCAGCCTCTACGGCACCGCGCTGTGGGACGGCCTCACCGAGGGCCAGCGGGTCGAGCTGACCAAGCACGAGGTCGCCAGCGCGGCCAGCGCCGGGATCTGGTTCGAGACGATCCTCATGCAGATGCTGATCCGGCAGTACTACGACGCCGACCCGACCAGCCGGCACGCCCAGTACGCGCTCACCGAGGTCGCCGACGAGTGCCGGCACTCCATCATGTTCGGCCGGCTCATCGAGGCGACCGGCGCCCCGGTCTACCGCGCCGAGCCGTTCGACCACCTGCTCGGACGCTGGCTCAAGTCCACAGCCGCGGGCCCGCAGATGTACGCGGCCATCCTGATCGCCGAGGAGATCCTCGACTCGTTCCAGCGCGAGATCATGGCCGACGAGTCGTTGCAGCCGCTGATCCGCATGGTGTCACGCATCCACGTGGTGGAGGAGGCGCGGCACGTGCGATTCGCCCGTGACGAGCTGACCCGGCAGGTCGAGGCCGCCGGGCCGGTGGCGCTCGCGTACGCGCGTCTGGTGATCGGCCGGGCCGCGTACTCGATCACGCGGCGGCTGGTGCACCCGCGGGCGTACGCGGCGGTCGGGATCGACCCGGCGGCCGGCCGGGCCGCGGCGCGGGCCAACCCGCACTGGCGGGCCACGCTGCGCTGGTCCGCGCAGCGAATCGCCGACCACCTGACCGAGCTGGGACTCGTCGCCGGGCCGGGCCGGGTGCTGTGGCGCCGGGCCGGGCTGGTGGAGGGCTGACCGGCGGCGACCCGAAGGGGAAGGACCGCCGCCGGCCGCCCGGTCAGGAGGTGGGGAAGTTGTCCGGGGTACGGATCCGGTCGCGCATGTACGCGCCGGACTCGGTGAGCACCGACGTCCCGCCGAACGAGCCGGACGCGCAGGTGCCCGGCCGCAGCGCCGCCGAGCCCTCGGGGGCGTCCGAGAACGTCCAGTTGGCGTAGCTGATCTTCAACCGGTCGAGCAGGTCGAGCCAGGCGTTGCTGCTGGCGGTGTCGACGGCGCCGTCACCGGTGTAAGTGACGGTGCCGAACTCGGTGACGAACAGCGGGAGCCGGCTCGCCGCCCGCTGCACCTCGTTGCGGTAGTTGTCCTTGTGCGACGCGGCGTAGAAGTGGAACGTGTACATGATGTTCTGCGCCCGCACCGGGTTGTCGACGATCTCGTCGGAGTTGGCGCCGTCGGAGACGCCGAGCGAGGACCAGCCGCGCGTGCCGACGATGACCACCGCGTCCGGGTCGTTCGCCCGGATCACCGGGATGACCTGCTCGGCGTAGTTGCGGATGGTCGACCAGCTGACCCCGTTCGGTTCGTTGGTGATCTCGTAGATCACGTTCTTCTTCGCGGCGTTGCGCGCCGACACGTTGGCGAAGAACGTCTTGGCCCGGTCCAGGTTGTACGTCGGGTCGCCGGGCGTCAGCGTGTGGAAGTCGATAAGCGCGTACATGCCCCGGGCCTCGGCCTTGTCCACGAGCGAGTTCACCTGGTTGGTGAAGCCGGCCGGGTTGGTCTCGTAGCCCTGCTCCTGCACGTACATCGAGATGCGCAGCAGGTCGGCACGCCAGTCGTTCGCCAGCACGTCGAGCGAGGCGTCGGTGTAGCAGTTGGCGAACCACTGGAGGCCGTGCGTGCTCATGCCGCGCAGCTGGATCGGCCGTCCGTACTGGTTGCAGAGGTTGACGCCGCAGACCCGCAACTGGCCGTTGATCGCGACCGGCGTGGTGCCGGTCGGCGGCGGTGGCGTCGTGGGCGGCGGGGTCGTGGGCGGGGGAGTGGTCGCCGGTGGCGGCGTGCTCGTGCCGCCGGTGCAGGCCGTGCCGTTGAGCGTGAACGACGTGGGGCTCGGGTTCGACCCGGTCCACGAGCCGTTGAAGCCGACTGTGGTGCTCGCGCCGGTGCCGAGCGCGCCGTTGTAGTCCAGGCTGCGCGCGGTGACCGCCGGGCCGCTCTGCTGCCAGGTGGCCGACCAGCCCTGCACGACCCGCTGGCCGCCGTCGGGGAAGGTGAAGCCCAGCGTCCAGTTGCTCACCGGGTCGCCGAGGTTGCGCACCGTGACGCCGGCGGTGAAGCCGCCGGGCCACGAGTTGGTGGTGTAGGTGACGGCGCAGCCGGTTGCCGCCATCGCGTTCGTCGACGGCAGCACCGCGGTCGCCGCCAGGGCGAGCGCGCCTACCGCGCCGCCGACGAGCAGGTGCCGCCGGGACGGGCGGGGAATCGAGAACATACGGGAAGGTCCCATCGTCTGGATGGTGATCGGACGGTGCCCGTCGTGAACCTGCCCGGAAAGCTCGACGTGGCGGCCTGGGGGAGCGCTCCCACGGCAGAGCGTAGAGGTGGACGCCGATGCGTGCAACCACCGCGGCTCAGCGGCCGCCGCGCCGCCCGCCGTAGAGCCGCAGCGCGTTGCAGACGTCGAACACGCCCGGCACGTCCCAGGCCAGCTCGGCGGCGACCAGACGCGTCGCCGGGTCGGCCACCAGGCCGGCGAGGATGACCACCCGGTTCTGCACGGTCACGGTGATCTGCTGCCGCCGGGTGGTCCAGTCGGCGCTGAGCCGCTGCGCGACGAGCGACGCGAGCCGGGTGTCCGCGTCGTCGGGATCCGGCCCGCCGCCGGTGAACGGGAACTCGGGGTACGGCCAGGGCATCACCACGGGGAGGGCTCCTTCTGTTCGGTCAGGACCGGCCGGCGGGACGCGGGCCCCGGTGCCGGGACGCGGCCGTCGACGACTGTGAAGACGCCGTCGAGCCGCATGGTGTGCAGCACGGTGAGCACGAACCGCGACGGCGACAGCAGGCCCAGCCGCCGGCCGTCGCGCCGGGCGTCCTGGTGCGCGCGCACCAGCAGGCTGAGCCCGGCGGAGTCGATCACCTCCAGCCCGGACAGGTCGACCAGCTCCAGGTCGTCGCGGACGGAGCGCTCGGCGAGGGCACGGCGTACCGTCGCGGCCGGGTCGACGTCGTGGGCGGCCGGTGTGCCGGCGACCTGTTCCAGCTCGTCCAGGCCCAGGCCGTCGTCGGCGATGGCCGCCCGGGTGCTGCACCGGGGGCAGTGGTGCGGTCCGGACGCGAACGGGGAGCCGACCCAGTCGTGCTCGAACACCAGCGTCCACACCACCTCGGCGTCGGGCAGTGTGGCGCCCGTGCCGGTGACGCTGTCGCCGCAGCCGTCACAGATGAGCATCATCAGGTGGTCCGCGGGTACGACAGTCACACCTCCTCCTTTCGCCGGCCACCCGGCGCGGGCGGCGTCTGCCCCTCGGCCTCCGACCGGCCGGCGGCCACCACCGCGAGCACGACCGCCACGGCGGCGAAGCCGATCTCGACCATCAGCGGCAGCAGCGTCGAGCCGCCGGTGCGGTGATCAACCAGCCCGACCACGATCGCGCCGAGCAGTGCGGCCGCCACGCCGAGCGCGAGCGTCAGCCAGACCGGGACGGCCTTGCGCCCGGGCAGGACGAGGCGTCCCAACCCGCCGACGGCCAGGCCCACCACGAGCGCTCCGACGAGCGTGCTGCCGGTCACCTATCCTCCTCAGCGTGCTGCGGACGCGACCCGGGCCCGGCCGCGCGCGGCCGGACGGGGCGTGTCGACGACGGGTACCGCACCGAGCCCGGAGGTCTCCAGGATGCGCCGGATCCGCGGGTGTGGATTGCTCAGCGTGAGCCGGCCGTCCTGCCGCGCCAGCCGGCGGTGCACGTCCAGCAGCAGCGCGACGGCGGCCGGGTCCACATGCCGGCATCCGGCGAGGTCGATCGTCAGCTCGCGGGGCCGCAGCGCGAGGATGCGGTCCAGCACGTGGGCGACCTCGGGCAGCCCGGCGAGGTCCAACTCGTCGGTGATGTCCACGCGCACGTGCGGCACGGCGGACTCCGGCGGGGACGGCAGGGTGGCGGGCATCGCGTCGCTTCCGTGGTCGGATCGGGGCAGACCTCACTCTGCGCGCGGATCTTGGAGGTCCCCGGACGGTTGTATGACGGTTCGATGACAAAAACCACGAATGGCCTACGCGATTGGGCGACCCGTGCGGGGCCGGTCATGATGCCCATATGACGGCCGTACTGGTGATCGAGGACGACGACCGCATCCGGCTCGCGCTGCAGCTCGCCCTGGAGGAGGAGGGCTACGAGGCGTACGGCGAGCCGACCGCCGAGGACGGCCTGCGCCGGCAGCGGGAGAAGCCGGCGGACTACGTGCTCGTCGACCTGATGCTGCCCGGCATGAACGGCTTCGACTGCATCCGGCAACTGCGCCGCGACGACGACGTGCCGGTCGTGGTGATCAGCGCCCGCGACGACACCCACGACATCGTCGCCGCGCTGGAGGCCGGCGCCGACGACTACGTGGTGAAGCCGGTCGCGATCAAGGAGCTGTCCGCCCGGCTGCGGGCGCTGCGGCGGCGCGTACGCACGGTGTCCGGACCCGTCCCCGCCCAGTTCTTCGGCGACCTGGAGATCAGCGCGGAGGCCGGCGAGGTGCGGCGCTCGGGCCAGCCGGTGCCGGTCACCCGGACCGAGTTCCGGCTGCTCTGCGAGCTGGCCGAGCACGCCGGGCGGGTGCTGTCGCGCCAGCAGTTGCTCAGCCGGGTCTGGGGCTACGAGACCGGCGACGAGCGGCTGGTCGACGTGCACGTGGGCCGGCTGCGGCAGAAGATCGAACCCGACCCGGCCAATCCGCGCCACCTGGTCACCCTGCGCGGTCTCGGCTACAAGCTGCAGCGATGACCCGTCCCGGACTCCGCGCCCGGGTCACCGCGGCGTTCGCCGTCGGCGCGTTGCTGCTGTCGGCGCTGATGGCCCTCTTCTCGTACGACCTGACCCGGCGCTCGCTGCTCGACGAGCGGGAGCGCGCGGCGGTGCGGGCCGCCTACTACGACGCCGCCGTGGTCCGCTCCGGCCTGGACACCGGCACCCCGGACGTGGTGGCGGTGCTGCGCTCGCTCGACACCGGCAGCGCCCGCCGGCCGCTGCTGCACCTGCCCGACGGCTGGTACGCCCGGACCGCCGACGTGGGCGCCAGCTCGGTGCCGCCGGAGTTGCAGCGCATGGTGGCCGACGGCAAGCCCGCGGTGCAGCGGATCCGGCTCGACGGTCAGCCCGCGCTGCTGGTCGGCGTACCGCTGCCCGGCGCGCTCGGCTACTACGAGCTGACCTCGCTGCGGGAGGTCGAGGAGACCTTCCAGGTGGTGGGGCTGGCGCTGATCGCCGTGGCGATCATGGTCGCCGGGGCGGGCGCGGCGCTCGGCTGGTACGCCACCCGGCACAGCCTGCGGCCGCTCACCGCGGTGGCCGACGCGGCGGAGCGGATCGCGGGCGGCGATTTCGCCACCCGGCTCGACCCGACCACCGATCCCGACCTCACCCGCCTGTCCAGCTCGTTCAACGAGATGGTCGACAAGCTGGTGCACCGCATCGAGCGAGACCGGCGCTTCGCCGCCGACGTGAGCCACGAGCTGCGCTCGCCGTTGCAGACCCTGTCCGCCGCCGCGAGCGTGCTCAACCGCCGCCGGGAGCACCAGGACGAACGCACCGCGACCGCGGCGGGCCTGGTGGCCGACGAGGTAACCCGGTTCCAGCGCCTGGTCGACGACCTGATCCAGCTGGCCCGCACCGAGCAGCCGGCCCACCGCGAGACGGTCGACGTGGTGGAGCTGGCCCGGGCCTGCTGCCGGGAGCGGTCGCTGCCGGAGAGCCTGGTGACTGTCGACGGCGACGCCCCGCACCTGTGGTGGGTCGACCGGCGCCGGTTCGCCCAGACACTGCTGAACCTCGTCGAGAACGCCGAGCGGTACGGCGGCGGGCCGGTCGCCGTACGCCTGGGCGGGCGCGACGGCGTGGGCGTGCTGGAGGTCGACGACGCCGGTCCGGGCGTGCCACCCGCCGACCGCGAGATCATCTTCGACCGGTTCGTCAGGGGCCGGGCGGCGCACGACCGGGCCGGCACCGACGGCACCGGCCTCGGGCTCGCCCTGGTGGCGCAGCACGCCGCCGCGCACGGGGGAACGGCCGCCGTGCTGGACCGCGAGCCCGGCGCGCGCTTCCGCGTGGAGCTGCCCGGAGCGCTGCGATGAGCCGGCGGCGGCTCCTGCCCGGCCTGCTCGTGGCCGTGCTGCTGGCCGGCTGCGGGGTGCCGGTGGACGACGAGCCCCGGCTGGTGCAGACGCCGCCCGGTGCGTTCCCGACCCCGGCCGTTTCCTCGACCGTCGACGCGGACGGGCGGGTGGACGAGCCGTTCTGCTTCGTCCGGGACGACGGCCTGGTCGTGGTCAAGCGCCGGGTCGACGGGCTGCCGGGGGTGGACGCGCACCTTCAGCACCTGCTGGCCGGGCCGGACGGCGGCGAGCGCCGGCAAGGGCTGAGCACGGCGCTTCCGGGCACCGTGGCGGTGGCCGGGGCGACGCTCGCCGGCACGCTGGCCACCGTCGACGTGCGCCAGGCGGGGGAGGAGACCGGCCGCAACGACGAGGTGCTCGCCTTCGGGCAGATCGTGTGCAGCCTCACTCAACGGCCCGACGTGTACAGCGTGGTGTTCCGCCGGGACGGGCAGCCGCTGGAGGTGCCGCGCGCGGACGGAAGCCTCTCCGCGCTGCCGCTCACCGCCGCCGACTACCGGCCGCTGATGCCCCGCTGACGCACCCTGATCGACCCTATGTCCGCATTGGCACGAAATCTCCATCGTCCGTTCGGTTGATTTGGCTGTGGCCTTTGGTCTAGTGTGGCTGGCACGACCGGTGTGGGAGGCCACCCGTTCTCCGAGGACAGGAAGGGCAGCATGACCACGATGACCATGGCATCGACCGCGACCGAGGTGCACCGCGCGCCGCAGACCGGTGAGGAGTCCCGTGCCAGCGAGCTGATCACGGCGCTCGCCGCACTGCCCGCCGACCACCCGCAGCGGGCCGCCCTGCGCAACCAGGTCATCGAGGCGTGGCTGCCGCTGGCCAACCACCTCGCCGCCCGCTACAGCGGTCGCGGCGAGCCCGCCGGCGACCTGGCGCAGACCGCGGCGCTCGGCCTGATCAAGGCAGTCGACCGGTTCGACGCCTCGCGCGGTGTCGACTTCGCCGGCTTCGCCATCCCGACGATCCTGGGCGAGATCAAGCGGCACTTCCGCGACCGCACCTGGAACATCCGGGTCCCGCGCCGCCTCCAGGAGCTGCGGCTGCGCATCTCCGAGGCCAACAGCACGCTGACCCAGACGCTCAACCGGGCCCCGACCGTCGCCGACATCGCCGCCCACCTCGACGTCACCGAGGAAGAGGTCCTCGAGGGCCTGGAGGGCGCCCGCGCGTACAACGCGGTCTCGCTGTCCACCCCGATCGGCGACGGCGACAGCGCCACCGAGCTGGGCGACACCCTCGGCGCCGAGGACAACGAGTACGAGCTGGCCGAGCTGCGCGCCTCGCTGGGCCCGGCGCTCGCCACCCTCGACGAGCGCGAGCAGAAGATCCTCACGCTGCGCTTCTACGGCAACCTGACCCAGAGCGAGATCGCCGCCCGGGTCGGTGTCTCCCAGATGCACGTGTCCCGGCTGCTCGCCCGCGCGCTGACCAAGCTGCGTGGCCAGCTCACCGAGGCCTGATCCACCCCGACCACGACCCCCGCCGGCCACCCGGCGGGGGTCGAGTCGTGTGCACCCACTCCGGACCCTCTGTAGATCTTGGTACGGAAGCGCCCCCATGAGGGCGGCCCCGTACCAAGATCCGCGCAGTCCTGACCCCGGCCGGCGGACTCTGCGTTGATCTTGCACTTTCGGCCCTATTTTTGTCGGGATTGTTCCCTCTGCCGGGGCCGAAAGTGCAAGATCGCGGGGGCGAGGGTCAGTGGGGGAGGGCTGTGGACAGACGGCGGACGGCTTCGTCCATCTGTTCGGGTGGGGCGGCGGCGTAGGTGAGGCGCAGGTGCGGGGCGGGGGGTTCGGCCGCGTACCAGGGGCGCCCCGGGAAGACGGTGACCCCGGCCGCGGCGGCCGCCGCCGTCACCGCGACGTCGTCGACGCCGTCGGGCAGGCGTACCCACAGGTGCAGGCCACCGCGGGGGACGTCGCGCGGCGCCAGTGCCGGCAGGTGCCGGTCCAGCGCGGCGAGCAGCGCCTCCCGCCGGGCCCGCAACTCCCGGCGCAGGGTACGGCGGTGCCGGTCCCACGCCGGCGCGGTGAGGAACTCCAGCGCGGCCTGTTGCAGCGGCCCGGCGACGAAGAGGTCGTCGAGCAGGCGGGCGGCGCGCAGCCGCGCCCCGGCCGGCCCGCGCGCGCCGAGCGCGGCGATCCGCAGGCCGGGCGCGGCCGGCTTGGTCAGCGACCGCAGGTAGACGACGTGCCCGTCCGGGTCGTCGGCGGCGAGCGGCGGCGGGGCCTCGCCGTCGACGGTGAGGTCGCGGGCGTAGTCGTCCTCGATCAGGAACGCGCCGGCCTCGCGTACCGCCTCGGCGACCTGGTCGCGGCGGGCCGGCGCGAGCGTCGCGCCGTGCGGGTTGGCGTGCAGCGGCTGGCAGTAGAACACCCGCGCGCCGGTGCGGGCGAACGCGGCGGCGAGCTGGTCGGGCCGTACCCCGTCGGAGTCGGCGGGTACGGGCACCACCCGCAGCCCGGCCGCGCGGGCGGCGGCGAGCGCGCCGAGGTAGGTGGGGGACTCGACCAGAAGCGTGTCGCCGGGCGTGGTGAGTGCCCGCAGGGTCGACGAGAGCGCGGCCTGCCCGCCCGGGCAGATCACCATGTCCTCGGCGCGCAGGCCGCCACCGGATTCGCGGGCGAACCAGGCTCGCAGGTCCGCCCGCCCCTCCACCGGGCCGCGCTGCCACGTGGCGGGCTGGCGGGCGGCACGGGCGAGCGCCGCGCCGAGTGCGGCGGCGGGCTGGAGATCCGGGTCCAGGTAGCCACCGGTCAGCGGGATCGCGCCCGCCGGAGGTAGGGCCAGCAGCGCCTGCATCTCCTCCTCGCCGCCCCGCCTCGGGCCCAGCGCGACCGTCTGCCACGACAGGTCCGCCCGCTGCGGCCCGGTGCGCCGGGCGGCCACGAACGCGCCACGCCCCGGCCGCGTCTCGATCAACCCGTCCGCGACGAGCCGCCGGGTCGCCTCGGCGACTGTCACGGGGGAGACGTGATGGCGCGCGGTCAGCTCCCGCACGGACGGCAGCCGCGTGCCCGGGGCGGCGGATGCCGCCAGCGCACCCAGGTGCCGGACGAGGTGGTCGATAGCGCTACCATCATTCATGAAGGAACAGAGTAGCGCTACTGCCGTGATGACGGTAACGGTCAGGCCGGGCGGCGGGGTCGCCCTCGGCACGCTGGGGGTGCTGGCCTTCAGCATGTCGCTGCCGGCCACCCGCGTCGCGGTGCACACACTCGACCCCTGGTTCGTCGCGTTCGGACGCGCGGTCGGCGCGGCGCTGCTGGCGTGGGCCTACCTGCGCCTGACCGGTGCGCCGCGCCCCACCCGGGACCAGTGGCGACGGCTGTCGATCGTCGCGCTCGGCGTCGTCGTCGGCTTCCCGCTGTTCACGTCGCTCGCGCTCACCACGCAGACCTCCGCGCACGGCGCGGTGGTCGTCACCGTGCTGCCCGCCATGACCGCGGTGTTCGCGGTGCTGCGGGCCGGGGAGAGGCCGCCGCCGCTGTTCTGGCTCGCAGGCGCGGCCGGCCTGGCGCTGGTGCTCGCGTTCCTCGCCGCCGGCGGCTCGATCCGCGGCGCGCTGTCACCGGCCGACGCGTTCCTGCTCGCCGCCGTGGTGCTCTGCGGTCTCGGGTACGCCGAGGGCGGCAGGCTGGCCCGCGAACTCGGCGGTGCCCGGACGATCTGCTGGGCGTTGCTGCTGTCGCTCCCGGTCACCGTGCCGGTCACCGGGATTGCCGCGCTCCTGCACCGCCCGCAGGGCGGCGTCGCCGCCTGGACCGGATTCGGCTACCTCACAGTGGTGTCGATGTTCCTCGGCTTCTTCGCCTGGTACGCCGGGCTGGCCCGGGGCGGGATTGCCAAGGTCGGCCAGATCCAGCTCGTCCAGCCGGTGCTCACGCTGGTGTGGTCGGCAGTGCTGCTGGGTGAGGCGGTCACGCCCGGCGAGCTGGTGGTGGCGGGTGCGGTGCTCGCCTGCGTCGTGCTCATCCAGCGCACCCGGGGCGGCGCGGCGCCGGGCGTGACAGCGGGTCATCAGGCGTCGGTGAACAAGGCGGCGTAGCGGTTCAGGTGCAGCCGCCAGCCCCGTCGTGAGCGACGCCGTCGCGGACCGACTCCCAGCCCGGACCCCGCCTCAGCAGGCCGGGATGGCGCCGGTCACGCTGGAGACGTACGCGTGGCTGACGAAGTGACCTGACGCGAGTCGGTTCCACTGGCTGGTCGTCCGGTACGGCCCGCTCACCGACTGGCCGGTGACCGAGCACTCGATCGGCACGTTGGCGTAGGTGGCGGCCAGCCCGACGACGGGGTTGCTCGTGGCCGGGCCGGAGCGGATGTTGAGCGGGCCGCTGCCGATCCGGCCCCGGGTGCCGCTGCCGGTCCAGAGGTAGGCGACGTCGACCCAGGCGTTGTCGGTGAGCAGCAGTCCGTCCCAGAACGTGCCGTCGGCGAGGTCGATGCCGGCCGGGCTGCCCACCACGCGCCCGAACTGGTCCCGGCCTCCGTTGTAGCCGCTCTGGTACGCCGCCTGCGCCTCGGGCCGGCCCTGCGGCAGGTCCTTCCACGACTCGCGGACACTGCTCGGGTTCCAGTAGTCGTCCTTCGTGTTCCATGGCCCCATGTCCCAGACCGGCGCGTACTCGCAGCGGCTGCGGGTCGTGGTGCAGACCCGGACGGTGTAGTCGCCGGTGTTCCTCGGCGCCAGGCCACGGGCCGACGGCAGCGCGACGAAGTGGTCCCGCGAGACGATCACGTGCCCGTTGGCGGTGGTGCCGCCGACCAGCCCCTCCCGCGTGGCGTACACCCGGTAGGTGAGGCCCGGGGTGGCGGCCGTGACGGCGGCGACCGAGTCGGCGACGAGCCGGACCGCGCGCACGGTGGGCGCGGCGGTCGGCCGCTCGGCGGTGAGGGCCACCCGGATCTGCACCCGGGTGACGGGCTGGTCGAAGACGGCGGCGCCGGAGAGGGACCGCCACTCGGTCCACGCGCCCGATCGCCAGCCCCGTGCCGCCACCTCGACGGCGCCGCCGGGGGTCGCCTCGACGTCGGCCCGGACCCGGTTGGCCGGCGCGGCGAGTGGGTGGGGCGCGGTGACGAGCATGCCCCCGGCCGTCGGCCGGCGCTGGGCTGCCGGCCGGCTCGCCGTGTCGGCGAGGCGCAGTCCGGCGTCGGTCCAGCGGACGCCGACGTCGTCGGCGTCGACGACGGTGAGGTCGGCGGTCCACGCGCTGCCGGTGGCCGTGGGTTCCGCCGGGGGTGCGGCGGGCGCCGGGGAGACGGCCAGGACGGCGGCGAGCGCGCCGGCGGCCGCGGCCAGCGGGGTTCTGCGGGGATGGGGCATGGCGCTCCTCGTGAGGGCAGTAAGTAGACGAGTGTCGATCTCCAGGGTGAGGTGCAGGCAACCACCGATCGCGCGTCCCGTCAAGAAGGCGGCGCGGCCGGGCGGTGCAAAAAACCTGCAAACGCCAGCTCTTGCCTTCCTGGAAAGCGCTTTCATACGATTGCGTTACATCGATGTTTCATGTGCGGGCCGGGCATCGCAGATGAACCACATTCGCTGGCGGCGCGCCTGATCGCGTCGCGGCTCCTCATTATTCCCATTCGGTGACTGCCGCTGCTCGGCGGCGATTCCCGCATGCTCGAAAAAGGAATGAGGCGACATGAGAAGAACAGTCACGCTGCGACTCCACGCGGCACTGGCAACGGCGGTCGTCGGTATCGCCGTCGCCGTGGTGATGCCGTCCCCGCAGGCGTCGGCGGCGGCGGGCAGCGCCACCGGCTACGCCACCCAGAACGGCGGCACCACCGGCGGCGCGGGCGGCCAGACCGTACGCGCCACCACCGGCACCGCGATCCACGCGGCGCTGTGCAACCGGGCCAGCAGCAGCACCCCGATCACCATCGAGGTGACCGGGACCATCAACCACGGCAACACCAGCAAGGTCTCCGGATCGAGCTGCAACACCGCCGACGGCGTGATCGAGCTGAAGCAGATCAGCAACGTCACCCTCATCGGGGTGGGCAGCGGCGCCGTCTTCGACCAGCTCGGCATCCACATCCGCGACTCGCGCAACATCATCATCCGCAACGTCACGGTGCGCAACGTCAAGAAGTCGGGCTCGCCGACCTCCAACGGCGGCGACGCGATCGGCATGGAGAGCACCGTCCGCAACGTGTGGGTCGACCACGTCACGCTGGAGGCGTCCGGTGGCGAGTCGGAGGGCTACGACGGCCTGTTCGACATGAAGGACGACACCCAGTACGTGACGCTGTCGTACAGCATCCTGCGCAACTCCGGCCGGGGTGGCCTGATCGGATCCAGTGAGAGCGACCGCGGCAACGGCTACATCACGTTCGAGCACAACCTGTACGAGAACATCGACTCCCGTACGCCGTTGCTGCGCGGCGGCATCGCCCACATGTACAACAACCACTACAACGGGCTGCACGAGTCGGGCATCAACTCCCGGGCCGGCGCGCGGGCCAAGGTGGACAACAACTACTTCCGCAACTCCAAGGACGTGCTCGGCACGTTCTACACCAGCGAGCGCGGCACCTGGCAGGTCAGCGGCAACATCTTCGACAACGTGACCTGGTCCTCGCCCGGCAGTGACAACTACCCGGCGGGTCCGAACGTGACGTCCACGACCACTGTGAGCGTCCCGTACTCGTACCGGCTCGACGGGGCGAGCTGCGTGCCGGACATCGTGCGGCAGACCGCCGGCGCCAACACCGGCCTGCGCGTCTCCGACGGCAACTGCACGCCGCAGTCCCCGGCCCCGACCACGCCGGGGCCGACCACCCCGGCGCCGACCACGCCGCCGCCGGGAACGACCACGCCGCCCCCGTCCGGCGGGACCAACCTGAGCCTCGTCTCCGGTGCCGGCGCGGACGGTTCCAGCAAGGCCGACGGCACCAGCTACGGCAACGTGCGCGACGGCAACCTGAGCACGTACTGGTCGCCGTCCGGGTCGACCGGCACCGTCTCGATCAAGTGGGGCTCGGCCACCACCGTGTCCCGCGTGGTCATCCGTGAGCCGTCCGGCACCTCGGGTTCGATCGGGTCGTGGCAGCTCGTCAACAACGACAACGGCGCGGTGCTCGCCTCTGGCAGCGGGGCCGGCCAGATCACCTTCGGCGCGACCTCGCTGAAGAAGATCAACTTCAAGATCAACAGCTCCAGCGGTACGCCGAGAGTCGGCGAGTTCGAGACGTACGCCAGTTAGTAGTCACACACGAGCGGGGGCGGCCGATCCGGCCGCCCCCGCCCTTGTTCCGTGTCCCCGGTCAGAGAGTGAGTACGACTGTGGAGATGCTCCGCGCGCCGACGTTCACGGTCACCTGGTTGCCGTTCACGCCGACCGGCTGGCTCGCCGCGCTCGCGTTCTGCGACGTGGCCACGTACTCCGCCCGGCTGACGTTCTGCGGCGCCTGGATGATCGCGTTGTTCACCGCGCTGGTGGACCGGTTGAGGATCACCAGCGTGACCTTCCCGTCGCCGGAGTAGGCGGTCACCTCCAGCGGGGACGCCTTGGAGCTCTTGGTCAGGGCGACCCGCTGGTAGCCGGGCCGCACGTACTTCGCGTACTGCGAGAACGCGTACCCGCGCTTGAGCGGCGCACCCGCCACCGTGCCGTACGCGGACTCCCCGTCACCGATGAACGAGTAGTAGCGCTTGCCGTACCACCAGACGTACGCGCTCCAGTTCGACTCCATCGACTTGTGCACGGTGCGCATGATGTCGTCGAGCGTCTCGTTCCAGACCGTGGCGTTTGCCGGGTTGCCCCAGATGTTCGAGCCGCCGCCGTCGGCCTCGTGCAGGTTCCACTCGGTCATCCACACCGGCTTGTTGTACTGCTGCGCCAGCGTGTACGGCTTCAGCCGGCCGGACGCCTCGGTGCCGTAGAGGTGCCCGCCGATGTAGCCGATGTTGTTGCGGGCCGCTGCGTCGTTGAGCGTCGGGTCGGTGTAGCCGTAGTTGAGGTTCACCGCCTCGGCGACCATCAGCTTCGTGTTCTGCACCTTGGCGCCCTGCTCCCGCACGAAGGTCTGCAGCTCGGTGCCGCTCCAGTCCATCGAGTCGTAGTTCGGGTGCCAGTCCGGCTCGTTCTGCACGGACGTGACGTCGATCGTCACGCCCTGGTTGCGCATGTACTGCACGTAGCTGTTGAGGTGGCCTGCGTAGTCGTCGTAGTAGTCGGTGCGCAGCTTGCCGCCGTTGATCCGGCTGTTGTTCGTCTTCCAGGCCGCCGGGGCGGTCCACGGCGACGCCATGATCTTCACGTTCGACCCGTACGACTTCGCCGTCCGCAGCGCGCTGACCTGGGTTCCCCACTCGCCGGACACCGGCGAGATCCCGGTACGCACGATCGACAGGCCGAGCTGGTTGGGGCCGAGCCCGACGAGCGTCTGCGTCTCGGCCGTCGACCACGCGCCGCCCCAGATCGACACCGCGGCGCCGAACCCGTCGATCGTCTGGTAGCGGCTGGCGGTGTTGACGGTGATGTCCGCCGCCCCGGTGGGCGGCGGGGTGCTGGGCGAGGTGGTCGGCGAACTCGTCGGAGAGGTCGACGGCGACGTGGTCGGTGTCGTGGTGCCGCCGGTGCAGGTCACCCCGTTGAGCGCGAAGCTCGTCGGCACGGGGTTGCTGCTGGTCCAGGACCCGTTGAAGCCGAACGACGTGTTGCCGTTGGTGGGGATGGACCCGTTGTAGTCGACGTTGCGGGCGGTGACAGCCGCTCCGCTCTGCGTCACCGTGGCGTTCCACGCCTGTGTGACCGTCTGCCCGGCGGCGTAGGACCAGGTGAGCGTCCAGCCGTTTACCGGGTCGCCGAGGTTGGTGACTGTGACGTTCGCGCCGAAGCCGCCCTGCCACTGCGACGACACGGCGTAGGTGACCGCGCAGCCGGCGGCCGCCGCTCCGGCCGGCAGCGCCGCGGCCATCGCGGTGGACGCCAGCAGGACCGCGCCGGCCGACAACACCGCGGTACGGGTCGTTCTGTGCCTTCTCATGCGACCTTCCTTCCTGGACGGTCCGGCTCAGCGCTGGAGGGTGAGCAGTCCGGGGCGGTAGGGCAGGAGGCCGTAGTCGCCGCCGGAGTTGGGGGAGCGGCCCTGGTAGAGCAGTTGGAGGTTGCAGGGGTCGACGGTGAAGGTCTGGTCCGCGGTGGTGCGGATGAGCTCACCGTGGCTGATGTCGTTGGTCCAGGTGGCGCCGCTGTTGGCCTTGCCGGCGAACGGGTTGGACTCGGTGGCCGCCTGGGGGGTCCAGGATCCGTTCAGGCTGGTGGCGGTGAACGAGCGGAAGTAGCGGCCCTGCGAGCCGATCGCCTCGACGATCATGAGGTAGCGGGTCTGGCCCTGGAGCTTGTAGACCTGCACGGCCTCGAACAGGTTGTTCGTCGAGTCCGACATGATGGTGGTGTAGTTCGAGCCGAAGCTGCCGGGGAA